>NZ_LVYY01000069.1:0-757 GCF_001909085.1 Paenibacillus sp. P32E
GCAGGCTGCAACTCGCCTGCATGAAGTCGGAATTGCTAGTAATCGCGGATCAGCATGCCGCGGTGAATACGTTCCCGGGTCTTGTACACACCGCCCGTCACACCACGAGAGTTTACAACACCCGAAGTCGGTGGGGTAACCCGCAAGGGGGCCAGCCGCCGAAGGTGGGGTAGATGATTGGGGTGAAGTCGTAACAAGGTAGCCGTATCGGAAGGTGCGGCTGGATCACCTCCTTTCTATGGAGAATCGTTTCCTGCAATGGAGACATTCAAATCGGAAGCTTGACTTCCACTAGAACCTTTGGGTTCGAACACTCACTCGTTGCTCAGTTTTGAGAGTTGAAGCTCTCAAGTAGTACCTTGATCCTTGAAAACTGGATACCGAAACGAAAATGCGTTTTAGAACATCTTTTAGCTGAAACTTGTGTAAACAAGTTGAAATCGTTATTAGTATGCTGAAAGCGAAGGTTTTCGATTGTGAAGCGACCTTTGGCTTTAAACAGACTAGCGAACGGATTCATCCGGGAGCGCTGTTTAAAACAAGATGAGCGAACAAGCGAAACACCGGAGCGATGGTTAAGCTAATAAGAGCACACGGAGGATGCCTAGGCGCCAGGAGCCGACGAAGGACGTGGCGAACAACGAAACTGCCTCGGGGAGCTGTAAGCAAGCTTTGATCCGGGGGTGTCCGAATGGGGAAACCCAGCTGTGGTAATTCGCAGTTACTCATACCTGAATACATAGGGTGTGTAGAGGCA
>NZ_LVYY01000070.1:0-711 GCF_001909085.1 Paenibacillus sp. P32E
ACAGTGCATGGTGGGCAGTTTGACTGGGGCGGTCTCCTCCCAAAGTGTAACGGAGGAGTTCGAAGGTACGCTAGGTACGGTCGGAAATCGTGCTGATAGTGCAATGGCATAAGCGTGCTTGACTGTGAGACTGACAAGTCGAACAGGTGCGAAAGCAGGACATAGTGATCCGGTGGTTCTGAATGGAAGGGCCATCGCTCAACGGATAAAAGGTACTCTGGGGATAACAGGCTGATACCGCCCAAGAGTTCATATCGACGGCGGTGTTTGGCACCTCGATGTCGGCTCATCTCATCCTGGGGCTGTAGCCGGTCCCAAGGGTATGGCTGTTCGCCATTTAAAGAGGTACGTGAGCTGGGTTTAAAACGTCGTGAGACAGTTTGGTCCCTATCTGCCGTGGGCGTTGGATACTTGACGGAGCCTGCTCCTAGTACGAGAGGACCGGAGTGGACGTACCTCTGGTGTACCGGTTGTCATGCCAATGGCATTGCCGGGTAGCTAAGTACGGAAGAGATAACCGCTGAAGGCATCTAAGCGGGAAACTCGTCTGAAGATTAGGTATCCCGGGGACTTGATCCCCCTGAAGAGTCGTTCGAGAACAGGACGTTGATAGGTCGGGTGTGGAAGCGCAGTAATGCGTTAAGCTAACCGATACTAATTGCTCGTGAGGCTTGATCCTATAACACTGATGGTTATGACCTGGTGATATAG
>NZ_LVYY01000071.1:0-671 GCF_001909085.1 Paenibacillus sp. P32E
TTGATCTTTGAAAACTGAACAACGAGTGAGTGGGATTTCACGCAAGTGAGATCCAAAAATAGAGAATATTTTATTCTCGTCAGATGTTTCAAAATGAGCAATCGCTCTTTCTAAATACCAATTTGGAGAGTTTGATCCTGGCTCAGGACGAACGCTGGCGGCGTGCCTAATACATGCAAGTCGAGCGGAGCTTATCCTTCGGGGTAAGCTTAGCGGCGGACGGGTGAGTAACACGTAGGCAACCTACCCTCTAGACTGGGATAACTACCGGAAACGGTAGCTAATACCGGATAATTCCTTCACCCTCATGGGCGAGGGATGAAAGGCGGAGCAATCTGCTACTAGAGGATGGGCCTGCGGCGCATTAGCTAGTTGGTGGGGTAATGGCCTACCAAGGCGACGATGCGTAGCCGACCGGAGAGGGTGAACGGCCACACTGGGACTGAGACACGGCCCAGACTCCTACGGGAGGCAGCAGTAGGGAATCTTCCGCAATGGGCGAAAGCCTGACGGAGCAACGCCGCGTGAGTGATGAAGGTTTTCGGATCGTAAAGCTCTGTTGCCAGGGAAGAACGTCCGGTAGAGTAACTGCTACCGGAGTGACGGTACCTGAGAAGAAAGCCCCGGCTAACTACGTGCCAGCAGCCGCGGTAATACGTAGGGGGCAAGCG
>NZ_LVYY01000072.1:0-639 GCF_001909085.1 Paenibacillus sp. P32E
TGCCATGCGCTCGATGAAGGGCCGTGCGTTGGTCAGTGTGAACGACCATCCGCAGATGCGTGAAGCGTTTAAGGGCTTCCCCATGCAGGTGCTGGACATCCGCTACACGGTTGGCGGTGGCGCGGGCGTGCCGCGCGCTGAACTGCTGATCCAGAGCTGGGTCGACTGACGGAGCTATTCAATCCGAACCTTGGCCACCGAGGGCCGCGCGTTGGGCATGACGCGCGGGGTAGGGATCATCGCCGCCGGGCGGTGTGCAGTTGGTGGCACCCGGCAAGCTCATATGAAAGGGGGGGCTGTGCTTGAAATCAAGATCACGTCCAACCTGAAAAATGTCCTGCGGCGCATGGACGCCTTCACGTCGAGGCAGCTGCCGTTTGCGATGGCGCAGGCCATCAACGCGACCGCTGCCCGCGTCCAGGCTGCCGAGCAGGAAAACATCAGGTCGACCTTCGACAGCCCGACGCCATTCACGCAGAAGTCAGTCGGGGTGAGCAAGGCTCGCAAGTCGTCACCGGTGGCAGTGGTCTACATCAAGAAGATCGCGGCCGCCTACCTGCTGCCCTACGAGACAGGCGGCGTCCACAAGCTGAACAGCCGGGCGTTGCTGAATCCCAAGGGGGTGAAGCTGAATAGCTA
>NZ_LVYY01000073.1:0-635 GCF_001909085.1 Paenibacillus sp. P32E
TCCTGCAATGGAGACATTCAAATCGGAAGCTTGACTTCCAGATACTTAACGCGTATCCATTTGTTCGGTTTTGATGGAATTTGCGGGGCCATAGCTCAGCTGGGAGAGCGCCTGCCTTGCAAGCAGGAGGTCAGCGGTTCGATCCCGCTTGGCTCCACCAACAAACTTCATCAATTTGTTATGTCTAGAATTACAGAAACCTTGATCCTTGAAAACTGGATACCGAAACGAAAATGCGTTTTAGAACATCTTTTAGCTGAAACTTGTGTAAACAAGTTGAAATAGTTATTAGTATGCTGAAAGCGAAGGTTTTCGATTGTGAAGCGACCTTTGGCTTTAAACAGACTAGCGAACGGATTCATCCGGGAGCGCTGTTTAAAACAAGATGCGCGAACAAGCGAAACACCGGAGCAATGGTTAAGCTAATAAGAGCACACGGAGGATGCCTAGGCGCCAGGAGCCGACGAAGGACGTGGCGAACAACGAAACTGCCTCGGGGAGCTGTAAGCAAGCTTTGATCCGGGGGTGTCCGAATGGGGAAACCCAGCTGTGGTAATTCGCAGTTACTCATACCTGAATACATAGGGTATGTAGAGGCAGACCAGGGGAACTGAAACATCTAAGTACCCTGAGGA
>NZ_LVYY01000074.1:0-613 GCF_001909085.1 Paenibacillus sp. P32E
GCAACAGATCCTTACGAAGCTTCCGAACCGCTTTTTTCAGTGGCTTGTCCTTGGGCTTCTCCAGCAGTTGCGACTCCAGCGCCTGAGTCATTTGTTCCAGTTTCGCACTGTCAATCTCGGCGGACTCGCCGAGTTCGTTCAGGTCCTGGCCACGGTGTTCCTGTTCTTCTCGTTTCTCTGCGGCCTCAATGTCGACAAACAAAGCATGTACCTTTTCTTGGAGTTTGGCCTTATGCTTACTCACCGCTTTGCCCCACACAAAGGTGTAACGATTCGCGTTGGCCTCGATCTTGGTGCCATCCACGAAGTAATGCTCTAGGGAAATGTATTTTTCGTCCACAAGAAATTGAAGCACGGTGGTAAATACCCTTTCAAGGACGTCCTTCATCCGCTCAGAACGAAAGCGATTGAGCGTGCGAAAATTCGGACGTTGACGTCCAGCCAGCCACATGAAGGGAATGTTTTCTCGGACCGCTTTGGCGATTTGCCGGGAGGAATAGATTCGCTGCGTATAGGCATAGATAATGACTTTGGTCAGCATTTTAGGATGGTAGCTGTCGCGGCCACCGCCAGGGTAGGCCGCGTCAAAGAGGGCGTCGTCGAGTCGATTTAC
>NZ_LVYY01000075.1:0-607 GCF_001909085.1 Paenibacillus sp. P32E
CAGCATACTAATAACTATTTCAACTTGTTTACACAAGTTTCAGCTAAAAGATGTTCTAAAACGCATTTTCGTTTCGGTATCCAGTTTTCAAGGATCAAGGTTTCTGTAATTCTAGACATAACAAATTGATGAAGTTTGTTGGTGGAGCCAAGCGGGATCGAACCGCTGACCTCCTGCTTGCAAGGCAGGCGCTCTCCCAGCTGAGCTATGGCCCCGCAAATTCCATCAAAACCGAACAAATGGATACGCGTTAAGTATCTGGAAGTCAAGCTTCCGATTTGAATGTCTCCATTGCAGGAAACGATTCCCCATAGAAAGGAGGTGATCCAGCCGCACCTTCCGATACGGCTACCTTGTTACGACTTCACCCCAATCATCTACCCCACCTTCGGCGGCTGGCCCCCTTGCGGGTTACCCCACCGACTTCGGGTGTTGTAAACTCTCGTGGTGTGACGGGCGGTGTGTACAAGACCCGGGAACGTATTCACCGCGGCATGCTGATCCGCGATTACTAGCAATTCCGACTTCATGCAGGCGAGTTGCAGCCTGCAATCCGAACTGAGACCGGCTTTGCTGGGATTGGCTCCACCTCGCGGCTTCGCTTCCC
>NZ_LVYY01000076.1:0-260039 GCF_001909085.1 Paenibacillus sp. P32E
GTTTGAACGTCTGGATCAATGGACGCGAATGAGGGTGCGAGCCTTTATGCGCAAAAAGAGATCTACGGTGTCAAACCGGCTGATACCAAACAAAGTACTGGAATCAGCCGGAATGGTATTTCTAACAAGCTTACTCACCACACGTTCCTAATTCAGGAGTGAAATAAGCAATCCGGCGACGGATGAAGGAAACTCACTCCTGAAGATGGGGAACTGACGAAGGAAAGCCGTGTGCGGGAAATCCGCATGCACGGTTTGACGGGGAGTCCGAGGGAGTAATCCCTCGTCTTACCCTACTGTGAAAAAAGGTCTTTCCTGCTTGGTATTGCCTTGCCGGTGCCATCATTACCTTCATGTCGGGCTGGAATAACTATCTCTGGCCGCTGATTGTACGGCAGCCCCCGGAGACGAAGACTATGCCACTTCTGATCTCTACCCTGGGCTCCGGTTATGCTCCGGACTTTGGCATGATCATGATTGCAATTGTGATCGGTGAAATAAATAGCTGTGTAGGCTGTAAAGTCGGCTATATGTATTTTTTACATCCCGTCTCCCTGCTCTGATGTGATAAACTGGAAACAAATGTGATCTATTTAACAATTGTTTGCCGTTCTCATATCTTTTTATTGGAGGGATTTCATGCAGACGTTTTTCCGCTATAACTGGATGGTTCGGGAGGAATGGTACAAGTGGTGTGAGGACCTGACGGAGGAGGAACTGCTCAAGCCGCGGGTTGGCGGGGTTGGCGGAATTCTGAAGACATTGTTTCATATTGCCGATGTGGAGTGGAGCTGGACCATGGGAATGGTAGGCAAGCCTGATTTCCAGGAGGATTTTGCCGAGTTCAGCAGTCTGGAGAAGGTGAGAGAGCTTGATGCACGCTTCCGGCTGGAGGTGGAGCCTTTTGTATTGAGCTGGAATGAAGGGATGGAGCGGAATGTCTTTACGGAACAGCAGCCAGACGGATCGATGGCAGCCAATGCCTGGGGCGAAATCATGCGCCATATGATTGCCCACGAAATTCATCATATCGGTCAGCTCTCCGTGTGGGCCAGAGAGGTTGGTAAGAAACCGCCTTCCGCCAATGTAATCGGCAAAGGGCTTGTGGACAATCTCCCTGGCAAGGTATAGAGGCTTTACTCAAGCGGGAAGTTGTCCCGGAAGCTGACCCCAACAGTCACACGAACGAACAGCTCCGGCGGAACCTCCGCCGGGGCTGTTTTACATGCCGCGCGGAAACCAGAGATGGCGAAGGTCTACCCAGCCCTGGCTGTTGAAGGTCACACCGCGTACGGAAGGGAGATATGCAGTCTGCACCGGCTTTTCGTACAGAATGTACAGCTGATGATCCCTTGTCAGCTTGTCCTCAATCCGTGTGAAGCTGCCAGTTCTTGATGCGGGATCGGGCTCCCTTGAGATGAGGTTCAGTGTGCCTTCAATATCCGCCCTTGTCCCGGGATCCACATGCTGAGACAGCGTCGTATACAGATCGAATAGCCGGAGCTGCTCGTCCTGATCCCGGAGCAGGGAGAAGACAATGAGATCGGCCTGCAGGCGCACGGGACCTTTGAATTCCTCCGGCGAGACCGCCAAAACGTTGCAGGCATACCCGTGCCGTAACAGCCGGGAAGCAATATGCTCGGCATCCCCGAGATATTGCGGAATAGTGGCAATTTGCAAAACCCCTGGCTGCGTGACTTGGAAATCAGGGGCAGGTGCTGGTGTTGTTTCATTCAGGCAAGACAGAATATCTGCACGGAGCAGGGGATCGCTTAAGGGTCCGTTTTTCTTTGTGTTGCAGGTGACAAACTTGCGCACACAGGATTCGGAATGAATCTGGCTCCACGAAGAGGAGTCCCCTGCCGAAGGATTGTGAATAATATGAAAGGCGGAAACCGTATCCGGCTGTATCTGCCCGTTGCCGATCGGGACATGAAGAATTTCCACACGGTCTATATGTGCCCGGCCCTGATAGTAATAAGGGAATACCTCCAGCACGCAGAGATCCTCATTCAGCTCTACCAGCTTGAAGGGTCCGGTACCGACCGGTCTGCGGCCAAAGGCGCTCCCTGTTGCAGTCACCAACTCACGTGGAACCACCGCCGCCCGGCTGGTGCAGAGGAACGCGAGAAACAGCTCATTTGGATTCCGCAGCACAATGCGCACCGTAGTGGTATTCAATGCTTCGACCCCGGTGATCTCCTTGAAAATAGAACTGTAAAGCGTCCGCTGTGGGGTCTGCATCAGCCGCTGCAGCGAATAGACCACATCTTCGGCGGACAGTACTTTTCCGTGATGGAACAGGACCTCCTTCCGCAGATGAAACGTCCATTCTGTGCGGCTGTCATCCACATCCCAGGCGTGGGCCAGGCCCGGAACAATGCCCCGCTCCCCGCTTCTTCCAACTAATCCGTCAAATACGTGGCTGGAGACGAAGGACTCGGCCAGCAGATTCATATACAGCGGGTCCAGGGTGTGAAGCTGCTGGGTGACCGGAAGCCGCAGTGTATCAATGACCTTATTGCTGCGGATTTCTGAATGATGTCCGAAATAGGTTAGCAGCCAGCCCTGCAGCGTATCCTGAAGCGAGGAGGACCTTGCATGTCCGCGTATACCCTCAATCGCACTTCCAATGTCTTTGCTGCTGATGGCCTGCTTCATAGACTGCAGGGCAATGTCCTCTGCTTCCACAAGAAACACCAGCTTTGAACGTTTTCCCCGGCCGCGGCTGGGGGTCCAGGTGATCCAATCCTGCCCCGCCATTTTATGAACAATATGGAGCGCATTGCGGTGAGTGCAGTTAAAGGTTGCGGCCAGCTCATCCAGAGTAATAGAGATTTCAGCGGGTCCTCCATGGTGCGAGTGGAGCATCAGAAATTGGCTGTGCAGCTTCATGAGTCGGGTCTCCTTTTTAAAATAGGAAATAAACCGTATATTCTTTCTCTTTTTCTTCTTATTTTATCAGCTAAAATCAGGATATGAAAGTAAGAAGATGGAGGTATTTACCATGAATGATCCATCCGCAACGAAACAGGAACGGGCTCTCCAGGCTCTGGGGGCGGCTTTCCTGCTGGCGGTCCTGAACCAGTATCTATTTTACGGTACAGTGCCAGGGGTATCCTATCCGATCTTTGTGTGTTTGTTTTACGGGTTTGTGTTCTATTTTGCCAAAGACAAGCTGCGCAAGCCTTCTGTGGTCAGCTATGTCTGGCTCGGAGCAATTGTGCTTCTTTCCTTGACCTATGCGTTATTTGCAAATTGGGTTTTCTTCGGACTGAACCTGCTGGTTATTCCGGCGCTGATTTTATTACATATGACCTATATGCTGAGCTATAAGCAGCCCTCCTGGAGCAGGATCGGAATTATAGGAGCGGCTGCTGAACATTTTTTTGCCCAAAGTCTGCGGCACTGGGGAACAGCTCCACAGATCATCCGCAGAATCTTCGGCGGGGAGAAAATTAAGGACGAACGGAAGCAAGTGCTGATCAAGGTGTTAATCGGACTGGGAATCTCTTTACCGCTGCTGCTGATTGTAACCTCACTGCTCTCCTCGGCAGACGGGGTATTCCATGAAATGCTGGCGAAATTCCCGCAGATGCTGGCACGGATTTCTTTTGGCGAAGGGATTGCGCGTCTGCTGTGGGTGATCCTGCTGGGACTGGGCATGTTCGGCCTCCTCTGGGGCTTTGTCGATCACAAGGTGTATATATGGAATCCTAAGCCGGAGCTGAATATGGAAATCTTGCCTGTCCCGGATTCTGCCTTGGAGCTGCTTCCTGAGCCTTTGGCGCTGAAAGTGGACCCGGTGATCCTTACTACCATTCTCACCGTCATCAATACGGTGTATGTGCTGTTCGTCAGCGTACAATTTTCCTACCTCTTCGGTGCCTGGGATGGCATTTTGCCGCAGGGCAGCACGTATGCCGATTATGCGCGGAGCGGTTTTTTGGAGCTGATTCTGGTGACTTCGATCAACTTCGTTCTGCTGCTGCTGTCCCTGCATTCGGATCGCCCGGAGAGAAGCCTGCTGCGTACAACTGTTCATATTCTGCTCTATATCCTCGTACTCTGTTCTGTAATCATGCTGTATTCTGCCTATTCCCGGCTGATGCTGTATGAAGAGGCCTATGGCTACACGTATATCCGGTTTCTGGTGCATGCATTTATGATCTTTCTCGGACTGTTACTGGTGTTAGCAGCGGTACGGATCAGCCGGGTACAGTTCCCGCTCGCGCAGTGCTGTCTCGCCTTAGGTTTGCTATCCTATGTACTGGTGAACTATATCGGCATGGATCATATTATCGCCAAGCAGAATATCCAGCGCTATCAGAAGAGCGGCGTCCTTGACACCAGCTATCTATCCCGGCTGTCACCGGACGTCCTCCCGCTGCTGATCAGCTTCAATAAGCAGGAGAACGGCAAGCTGGATGCGGTCCTCCGCGAAAAGTGGGAAGGTCAGCAGACAACCAAGCGGAAATGGCCAGCCTTCAATGTGGCGAAGTTCCGTGCCGAGCGGGCCCTGGAGCATTATTTTGACAAGTAGAATGATCCGCCAAGATGCAAAGATACCTTCATTATGTTGTGAGCCGGGTGTTGGCTGATTCTCCGCTGCTGTGTTACATTTAGTTCATTCGTGACAGAGGTGGGGAGGAAGCGGCTGATGCAGTGGATTGCAGACCGTGATCAGGTCAGTGCTCTGGCCGGGCAAAATGGTCTGAAGGATATATTCAGCAGCGGGGCGATTTCCGGAATGGAGCTGCGGCGGTACAGTGACGGGGAGGCTATTTGTTCAGTGGGTGACCACCTGGAGCATCTGTATATTCTGGTGCAGGGCAGGCTCAAGATTCATACACTGCTGCCAAACGGAAAATCGCTGCTGGTGCGTTTTGCGAGACCGATGTCGCTGATCGGGGATGTGGAGCTGCTGCGGCAATATCCGGTCAAGAATGAAGTGGTGTCGGTGGACGAAAGCCTACTGCTGGTTGCCGGACGCGAGCTGGTTCTTAAGGAGTTTGAGCAAAATACCGTACTTCTGCGTTATCTGGTAGGAGAGCTTAGCCACAAAATGTATACGCTTGGCCAGACTACGGCGCTAAATTTGCTATATCCGCTGGAAAACCGCTTTGCCAGCTATCTGCTGTCCCTGTTTGCAGACAGCGGCGGCCAGCGCGTGGAAGAGATCCGTACAGCTACACTTGCTGAAACCGCGGATTTGCTCGGAACCAGCTACCGGCATCTGAACCGGATCGTGCGCCGTTTTGTAGAGGAAGGTATCATTGAGCGCAGAAAAGGAAGCCTCAGTGTGCTGGATCAGAACAAGCTGGCTCTGCTGGCGAACGGCAATCTGTATGAATAATCCAAACCGTCAATTCCTGCACTAGGGCAGGAGGGGCGGTTTTTTTGTTGTAAAGGAAATTATACTGTGAAAAAAAACTGTGGATCACTCCGATTGAAAAGTGAGAGAGATAGACGTGAAGAAACAGACCATAGGAAACGAAATGAACTAAACGGGCCTAAGAGGAAATACCTCTGATCTCACTGCAAACGGGCTAGCGGGCAGAATGGAAGGTAGGAATACCCTTGATTGGGGAGCAATGCCGTTACCTGCGGCAATGAGATGCTGGATTCACCTGGTTTCAGACGTTTTAACACATTTATGTAACCTTGTCCGGCTAAAGAGTAAGGAACTTATGTTCGAAATCGGCTTGCTCTACGGCAAGCTCTGTTTCCCTATGCCTCATTGTAAACAAATCGGCTCCCATCTTTGGTTGCAATACGAATCGCTGTAGGCCAAGAGGAAGGGCTTTGGTTGTTTCACGGATTCAGCTGAGCATATAAGAAGTTATTGAATGGAAATTTGTTACCGATCCCATCGGTGTATTCCGGCTCGACTCCAATTTTATTGTAAGTTGTTGGGGAGATCTCATAGATCCTAAGACCGTCTAATATGAAATCACTCACTCCGGCATCGACGTAAGCGCCGATTATGGTTATAGGTTTGCCGGTTGACTTGAATTTGATATAAGCTGTGTGCCATTTATTATCAGCTATGAAAGTAGTCATGCCCAAGCTAATATCCCAATTACTATCCGTGTCGTTTATTCGAAATGAAATTCTATGATCAGTCGTTGCTTTATAATCGATTAGAGAAATGAAATATCTATTTGCATCAATTGGCCTAAGAGTTCGATAATAAGTCCCCCATCCATCATCTCTTATCTGAATTCTAGCCGCACTGCCTCCATACAAAGCATCAGGAGAATAGGACAGGTTAATCCCTTTGTTTCCATATGCTGTCCATCCGTCCGTCATTCCATTTGAATTAGCCTCGAAGCTCCCGATTCCATTTAGAAATAGTTCTTGTGGGAACTGATAGGGTATGTTGCTCGATGAAAGCTCAGGATCAATCCCAATTTTACTAAAGGTCCTAGCGGTAATTTCGTAAATTCGGAATCCATCAAGTTTAATATCCGAATTTCCAGGGTCGGCATAAGCGCCTATTACAGTAATAGGGGCTCCTGTTGATTTAAATTTTATATATGTCGTGTGCCACTTATTGTCTATGATAAAACCAGTAATGCCTAAGTCATTCCCCCAATTAGTTGAAGTGTCGTTTATTCGAAAAGATACTGTATTACCTAAGGACACTTTGTAGTCAATTAATGCAATAAAATAACGATCCGCACTTATTGGGCCTAGCGATCGGTACAAACTTCCCCATCCGTTGTTAGTGATCTTTAATTGCTGTGCACTGCCTCCATAGTATGAGTCTGTGCTAATTGAAGCATCAACTCCGACATTTCCGATTTTTGTCCATCCATCTGCTATGCCATCTTTATTCTGATCATCTCCTAGACCACTGCCATTTAGCAACAGACTAGTCATATTCCTCGCGGATGCGTCCTTTACTTTAGATTTGGTGATAAGATTCCCTGAACGATCATACTCAAAGTTTACAATATCACCAGAATTAGGATGGGTTATATAATCCAGTTTACCGAATTCATCATATATATAATTAGTACTAGTTGCCGCATTAACAATTGGAATACATCCAAACAAAAAGATGAATACAATAAGCATTGTTCTCTTCAATCCCATATCACCCTTCAATTGAACAAAGTATTGTTCTGATCCCGCCACTTTGTCTAAATTATTTTTGTTACATATTCTTTAGTTTAGATAATCAATATAAATATCCACGCTTAGTCATTTTTAATTACTTATACCTCCACAGAATCTAAGCAAAGACAGCCCCATAGGCTGGATTTCCAGTTAAAGATAGCAAAAGGCTTTAATGAGGAACGATCTTCGTCACGTTGTAAATGAGCGTAGAGGGAGCTTCAGTACCATAAAGCTGCCTCAACTGATCCTAAATTTTTTTGGTGCTGATTTTTTTGGCATGCAGTGATATGATCTGCTCTTCGATATCTGTTACGCTCGATTGATACTTCTTGACCACTAGTGGCCAGAACTCACCAATACACGACTACCGTTCTGCGCTTTAGCCGTTGCGAATATTTGAGAGTGAGTTTCCCCTTCACCTCATGCTTTCCTAACCTAAATGGGTATCCATTTAGGCTTTCAGCATTTCCTGAATCTTCTCTGCAAATAGTTCATTTAAAGCATTCTGTACATCTTGCGCCGCCTTTCTTCAAAAGCCCCCAAAAAATGCTGTTTATAGGAAATTCCTATGTATTCTCCCCAACATTTATCGTATTTCTATTTTAATTGGTTTGAGAGTTTATAGAAGTTACTCCCACATCTGAGTTCACCCGACTTAATCACAAGTATTGATCGAAACACACATTATCATAGTTTGTATATTACTGTAAATGACATACTCTATTTATTTTACCTGAATCCGTGAAATGAAATAATAAACCCGTATTTCATAAACTCACCTCGAAGGGTGTAGAGATGAACCCTGTCCGTTTTCAATTGGATCAGTCCGTAGAGCTGAAACGTCTCATTTATTACCGAACACGTGAGCGTCGTGAAAAACACCTGAACCTCTATCCGAGTCACCAGCAGGAGTTGCCCATCGGCTTCCATCGTTCGCTCGATGACTTGATACACGAAGTGAATCGGACGTTCCAGTTTCTTGTAATTCCACTCCATCGCGCCAAGTCTTGAGTGGCTGATCTCAGAATCACTTTCCGATAGTAGTAAGTACTTCCGCAACGATGAACAGGAATTCGTGATGTTGTACCGGCACGCATCATTGCGAATGGCAATGAAGAGCATCAACAGGGTAAGCTGCGGACACTCGGATTGAACCGCTATGTCCCTGAAGAATGAATAATGATTTCCAGCGCGGTAGGCTTCTCGAAGCCTGATCCACGTATTTTTCAATTAGCTAATGCCCTTACAGGGATGAAGGCCCAAGACTCTCTCTACATTGGGGATTTGTGGCCGAAGGATATCGCCGGAGCAAGCGCGGCAGGATGGCATACGATCTGGTTCCATCCTTTGCAGGCTATGCCAAGGATGGAAATAGGCCTATAGCCATTGTCAGTACATTTGCAGAACTCCGTGAGCTGCTGGGGCTGCAATAATATCTTCAGAATACCCACGAATCGTATAATTGCACATACTATTCATAGAATCGGCCCTCGATCAAAATCTAGCGATATCTTATATTATTACCATAATTAGTTAGTTATTGGGGGAGTCTCCAGGCTCGGTCAATATGTCTTGCGCTTGCGGTTTGTGGTCTGCAGGGTTCCCAGGGAGCAGGAGAACAGATAACTGGCTAATTAACAGATTATCTACAACAGGGGAGGGACGTGAAATCCAGGAAGAAGGCCAAGCTTAAAAGGAATTTTTGTAAGCGCATACTTTTTTGACGGATCCTATAATTATGGGAGGTGGTTGTCCATGTTAACAGGAAATAAAGCATCTGCCAGAAAAACATTTCTCGTGTACTGCCTGGTCGCAGTTCTGTTCGTAGGCCAGCTGGCGCTGTTTCCGGCTGTCAGCTCGGCGGCGGGGAATCTGGCAGCAGGCAAGACGGTTACGGCAAGTTCAGTCGGAGATGTGTACATTGCATCAAACGCAAATGACGGCAATCAGGGAACGTATTGGGAGAGCGCCAGTAATGCTTTTCCCGAATGGATCAAAGTGGATCTTGGCGCAAACAGCAGTGTGAATCAGGTGGTACTAAAGCTCCCGGCCTCCTGGGAGGCAAGAACGCAAACGCTTTCGGTTCAGGGCAGCACCGATGACTCCATTTACAGCGATCTTGCGGACTCAGCCAGCTACACATTCAATCCTTCCAGCAGCTCGAACACGGTAACCATTCATTTCACGACTGCCACAGCCCGCTATCTTAAAGTGAATTTCACCGCGAATACAGGCTGGCCGGCGGCACAAGTATCAGAATTCGAGGTGTACGGCACGTCGGCTTCCCCTAACGGGACTTATGAAGCGGAAGCAGCAGTATTATCCGGCGGAGCCAAAACCAATACCGACCACAGCGGCTATACCGGATCAGCTTTTGTTGATGGATATCTTACACAGGGAGCATCCACAGCCTTTACGGTTACAGCCGCTTCTGCAGGCAGCTACGACGCCGCCCTGAGATACGCCAATGCCTCGGGCAGCACCAAGTCGCTCAGTGTGTACGTTAACGGCACAAAGGTCAAGCAGACTTCGCTCAATAATCTGGCGAATTGGGATACCTGGTCAACCAAAGTGGAAACACTCAGCTTAGCTGCCGGAACCAATACGATTGCTTACAAATATGATCCCACGGATTCCGGCAACGTAAATCTGGACCAACTGATCCTTACGCCGGGAATCACACCCACCACAACGCCAACAGCGACTCCTACAGCAACGCCAGCAGTGACTCCTACAGCAACGCCAACAGCGACTCCTACGGCAACGCCAACGGTGACACCAACACCAACGCCATCTGCTTCGCCAACAGCCACACCAAGCACAGGCCCGGGGTCCAATCTGGCTGTTGGTAAAAGTATTAATGCGTCTTCCTCCATCTATACGTTCGTGCCAACAAATGCCAATGACGGCGATGTGGCAACTTACTGGGAAGGTGCGGGCGGAAGCTATCCCAATACTCTGAGCGTCAATCTTGGTGCTAATGCCAGTGTGACCTCGGTTATCGTAAAGCTGAATCCCGCTTCCGCCTGGTCTACACGTACCCAAACGATTGAGGTGCTCGGGCATAATCAGGCAGCCTCCACCTTCACCAGTCTGGTTCAAGCAGCTATGTATACATTTAATCCGGCTAACGGTAATTCCGTGACCATTCCGGTTACTGCCACGGTGAGTGAGCTTCAGCTGAAAATCACTACCAATTCCGGTTCAAGTGCCGGACAGGTGGCTGAATTGCAGATTATCGGTACTCCGGCAGCCAATCCGGATCTGACTGTAACATCAATGTCATGGTCGCCGTCTGCTCCGGTTGAGACAGATGCCATTACATTAACTGCCGCTGTCAAAAACGCCGGAAGCGCTGCTTCCGCCGCGACAAATGTCAGCTTCTACCTGGGCACAACCCTGGTAGGAACCGCGCCGGTCGGTTCTCTGGCCGCCGGCGCTTCAAGCAATGTGTCATTGAACATTGGTGCTAAGGATGCAGGAACGTATGCGCTGAGCGCCAAGGTTGATGAGAGCAATGCGGTCATCGAGCTCAATGAGGGGAATAACAGCTACACGAATCCTTCTTCCCTTACAGTGAATCCGGTATCCAGCTCGGATCTGATCGCTGCTCCGGTAAGCTGGACGCCGGGCAATCCGGCCGGAGGCAATACCGTAACCTTCCAGATCGCTATCAAAAACCAGGGAACAGCCGCTTCCTCCAGTGGGGCGCATAACCTTACGCTAACCGTGACGGATACTGCAACGAATACCGTCGTCAAAACACTGACCGGCTCTTACAGCGGGGCCATTGCCAGCGGAGCTACGACAACACCGGTTACACTTGGCACCTGGACGGCTGCAAATGGTAAATACACAGTGAAGAGTGAAATTGCCGCAGATGCCAATGAGCTTGCAGTAAAAAGGGCCAACAACATCCAGACCCAGCCGCTGTACATCGGCCGCGGGGCTAACATGCCTTACGACATGTATGAGGCAGAGGACGGAGTAGCCGGTGGTGGAGCCGTCAAGCTTGCACCGAACCGTAATATCGGCGATCTGGCAGGTGAAGCCTCGGGCAGAAGAGCCGTTACGTTGAACTCGACAGGCAGCTATGTGGAATTCACCACCAAAGCCAGCACCAACACGCTCGTCACCCGTTTTTCCATTCCTGATTCAGCCAGTGGTGATGGAACCAATGCTACGCTGAACGTGTATGTCAATGGGGTGTTCACGAAGGCCATCAGCCTGACCTCTAAATACGCCTGGCTGTATGGCTCGGAGACCAGCCCCGGCAATTCGCCAAGCGCCGGCTCGCCGCGCCACATCTATGACGAAGCCAATATGATGTTCGACAGCACGATTCCGGCCGGAAGCACGATCCGCCTGCAAAAGGATGCTGCGAACACCTCACAGTATGCGATTGACTTCATCAGTCTGGAGCAGGTATCGCCGATTGCCAACCCGGACCCGGCCAGATTCACTGTTCCGGCCGGGTTCACGCACCAGGATGTGCAGAATGCGCTCGACAAAGTCCGTATGGACACTACCGGCAGCCTACTAGGGGTATATCTCCCTGCCGGAACATATCAGACAGCGAGCAAATTTCAGGTGTATGGCAAGGCGGTAAAGGTGATTGGCGCAGGACCCTGGTATACACGTTTTATGGCACCGGCTAACCAGGATAACACGGATGTCGGCTTCCGGGCTGAAGCTTCTGCGAACGGGTCCACTTTTGCCAACTTTGCCTATTTCGGCAACTATACCTCACGGATCGACGGTCCCGGCAAAGTGTTCGACTTCTCCAATGTATCGAACATTACCATCGACAACATCTGGACCGAACATCAGGTATGTATGTATTGGGGGGCGAACACCGACTACATGGTGATCCGAAACTCGCGCATCCGCAACACCTTTGCCGACGGCATCAATATGACTAACGGCAGTACGAACAATCTTGTCTCCAACAATGAAGCCCGGGCTACGGGCGACGACAGCTTTGCGCTATTCTCGGCGATTGATTCCGGCGGTTCTGATATGAGGGATAATGTGTATGAGAATCTGACCTCAATCCTGACCTGGCGTGCAGCCGGGGTGGCGGTCTATGGCGGCTATGCCAACACCTTCCGCAACATTTACATTGCCGACACACTCTGCTATTCCGGGATTACGATCAGCTCGCTAGACTTCGGATATCCGATGAACGGGTTTGGGGCTTCACCGACAACGGATTTCCATAATATTTCGATTGTCCGGGCAGGCGGACATTTCTGGGGCTCCCAGACCTTCCCGGCCATTTGGGTCTTCTCAGCCTCAAAAATCTTCCAGGGTATACGGGTCAGCGATGTCGACATTATTGATCCCACCTACCATGGCATCATGTTCCAAACCAACTATGTCGGTTCTTCGCCGCAATTCCCGGTAGCCGATACGATCTTCACGAACATTACCATTTCCGGCGCGCAAAAGAGCGGAGACGCTTTTGACGCCAAGTCGGGTGTAGGCATCTGGGCCAACGAATCGGCTGAGCCCGGCCAAGGCCCGGCTGTTGGCTCGGTAGTCTTCAATAATCTGAAGATTACGAACACCGTGACGCCAATTAAAAATACGACGTCTACCTTTACGATCACCGTTAATCCGTAGTCCGGTTTATAGAGGTGCTTTAGTTCCAGACACAACCGTCTCTTCTTTTATGGAAGAGGCGGTTGTTGCCTGCCAACTAAAAACATCCTATCTCCAGACCCCCAGCTTGAAAGTAAGAGATTGCTATGCTACAATTCGAATGAATATATTTATATTCATTCATGATCTTGGGGGTTTACATCCATGGAAGACAAAAAAACGGAGATTTTTAATCGCGGAAAAGAGCTGTTCAGCTCCAAAGGCTTCAAGGATACCAATGTGTCCGATATTACGAAGCTGGCCGGGGTGGCAGTGGGCACCTTTTACAATTATTACGCCTCGAAAGAGAAGCTGTTCATAGAGATCTATCTGAAAGAAAATGAGAAGCTGAAGCAGAGCATCATGGAGACGGTGAACCCGGACGATGAGCCTGTGAAATTGTTGAAGGAAGTTATGGCTCTGAATTACAGCGGCATGATTTCGAATCCGATTTTGAAGGAATGGTACAACCGGGAGCTTTTCAGCAAGCTGGAGAAGGAATTTTATGAAAAAGGCGGCATCGAGAGTATTGATGAATTCACGAACAGTGGTACGCTCGAGCTGATTAGGAAATGGAAGGCAGAAGGTAAAATAAGAGCAGATCTGGACGATGATCTGATACACGCGCTGCTCAGTGCCATTCCTTATATCGATATCCACAAAGAGGAGATTGGCATACAGCATTTTCCGCATATCCTGGATTATTTCGTCGAGTTTGTGATGAAAGGTCTGACAGATGTACCGGAATAAATGAAATGAATACGGGTCAGAAGATGAACCATGCGGGTGAATGCAGCTTAAGCTTCATGCGCATTATTTTTTTCTATAAATGAATGAATATTTATTGGTTCATTCATATTATATAATATAGGTTTGAAGAGAGAGGTGCACTTATGAAAACATTGATTATCTACAAGTCGGTCCACAGAAAGAATACGGAAAAGCTGGCCAAGGTGATGGCAGAGGTTATGAACGCAGATGTGGCGAAGGTGGAGGATGTCCGGCCGGAGGTGCTGGAAGGTTATGATCTAATCGGTTTTGGTTCAGGGATTTATGCATCCAAGCTTCATAACAAGCTATTCAAATTCATCCGGAAAATGCCTGCCACAGACAAGAAAGTATTTATTTTTTGCACATCCGGGTCCGGCGAATTTAAAAAGAAAGAGCTGATCACAGAAAAGCTGGAGTTGAAGGGCTGCACCATCGTAGCAGAGTTCAACTGCTCCGGTGAGTTCAGTCCCCTCGGATTCAATCTGGATAAAAAAGGACATCCCGATGAGAACGACTTGAAACGTGCGCGGCAGTTTGCACAGGGTCTTGTGGACTTGCAGCAATAAAGCGGTGACTTCTAGCGGATGGGTGCAGTCTGACTTCGCAGTGCATACGGGCGGGAAGCCTGATGCAGGCCATAATATATCTATTTGTACTTCAAGCGGGAGTATACAAATATTCCGTTCCTCTGAAGCCTTGCTCCAGGCAATCGACAAGAGCCGCCTTAGAGCGCTACAATGGGGTGATAAATAGCACAAGTAATGAGGAGGCTTATCCATGTCATCCCGAGTAGTCAACAATATTACGGAACTGATCGGCGATACGCCGGTGGTCCGCTTGAACCGTCTGACCGGGCCTCAGGATGCCGAGCTGTACGTGAAGCTGGAAATGTTCAACCCGAGTGGCAGCGTGAAAGACCGCGCAGCTTATAATCTGATTCTCCAGGCCGAGCTTGCCGGAAGCTTGAAACCGGGCGGTACGATTATCGAGCCGACGAGCGGAAATACCGGCATCGGACTAGCCATGAATGCCGCGGCCAAAGGCTACAAAGCCATACTGGTAATGCCGGATAATATGACGAAGGAACGGATCAATATTCTAAAAGCATATGGAGCAGAAGTTGTTCTGACTCCTGCAGCGGAGCGGATGCCGGGAGCCATTGCCAAGGCACTGGAGCTGGGTAAGGAAATCGCGGACAGCTTCATTCCGCAGCAGTTCGAGAACAAAGCGAATCCCGATATTCACCGGACCACAACAGCCCCGGAGATTATGGCGCAAATGGATGGACGGCTCGATGTGTTCGTAGCCACCTCAGGGACGGGAGGCACGATTACGGGCACCGGAGAGGTGCTGCGCCAGCAACTGCCGGATATCCGCATTGTTGTAGTGGAGCCGCAGGGCTCGCCGGTGCTCTCCGGCGGAACGCCCGGACCTCATAAGCTGGTGGGAACCAGCCCGGGGTTCGTACCTGCGATTCTGAATACCGGGGTTTATGATGAAATTGTCCAGGTCTCCGATGAGGATGCACTGGAAATGGTTAGAAGCCTGGCCAGCATAGAGGGAATCCTGATTGGGCCTTCCGGTGGAGCGGCGGTATGGACGGCGCTGCAGGAAGCACGGCGGCTGGGGACCGGCAAACGGGTGTTGTGCATCGCTCCCGACACAGGTGAACGTTACCTGAGCATGGGTATATTTAACTAAATAAGACGGATCTGGGAGGTACTTCAATGCTGAAGCGGCTTGGGATTGCTGTAACGGTCTTTCTGCTGATCACCGGATGCTCTTTGCAGGAAGCGGACTCTACGGACGGGCGTAATCCGGGGACGTCACCAGTAGCCTCGGCAAAACAGAGCGATCCGCCAGTGCTGCCATCACCATCGGCAACACTAGATCCCGCGAGTCTGAACGCAAGCTTCGGATTTGCAGACCGTACAGGCAAGCGCATCCTGGCGGCATCGGAAGATGACAGCAAGCTGGCGGAAATGAAATCGCTAAATATGGCTGTTGGTCAAGGCGGTCAGTTACTCACTGTGAGATTTGAGAAGTGGCAGCGTGGCACTGCAAACAGCGACGGCAGAGATCTGGCGAATAATTTTGCCAATCTGTCCGGATATGTTTTTACTGTTGAGGAAGGCAGTGCCGCATCAGATGAAACCTACTACTTGGCAGATTCTGCAGTATTTGCTCCCGGGTCGCTGCTTAAGGTAGAGCCGGCAGGAGACAAACCGCAGCAGCTGGGAGCCGATCATCCAGTGCGCAAGGAAATCTTTGCGCGTAAGCAGCGGAAGATTCAATCGATCTGGAAATTGGCAGACCTGTCGGCTTCGTCAGACCCGTCCGGTGAGCTGCATTTGTATCTGGTCCAGTTCGTTAGACAGGATAAGAATATGCTCTTTAGTCTGGTTCTGCAAAAGAATGCAGAGCTCAGCTTCGCGGACTATCCTGCTGTCATCCAGGAAGATGATTATTCAGTCTGGCGCGTCGATGACGGAGGCGAAATCCTCCCGGAGATGTTCTCACTGCTTTTTGCGGCAAGGACAGCAACCGGTGTGGCACTGGGTATCAACTGGTGGGGAGCGGAAGGTGTGAATTCGTTTTTCCTTCTTCATCAGGGCACAGACCTGAAGGAAATGGATGTGCGGTATAGCCGGTACACCTCGCCTTTGTAGACCGCTCAATAGCAGTGAACGGCGGATTGAATGGATAATATACGGAATGAACGGATGTGGTGCGAGCCGCATCTGTTTTTATGGAATTTTAAATACTTATTTTTGTAACATTTACAACCTAGTCATAGCCCTAAAGAGTCATGCCCGGGTTAGCGGGAGAATGCTAATGTAATTCTTAAGAATGGGGAGGGGACAGCAACGTATACAAGAATTAAGCTGCTTATTCTGCTGCTGCCAACCGTCATGGTCGGTATTTGGGAGATTGTGCGCCATCAGTTCCTGATGCCTTATCTCTCCATGAACATGGGCAATTACTTAACCCCTGTACTGGTGTTCCTGTTCAGTATAGTCCTGCTGTTACCGCTGTTCTCCCTCATGGAAAAGAATGTACAGGAGCTGGAACAGGAACGTGTGCTTAAGACGGCAATGGAGGCCCGGGAGGCGCTGGCGAAAGAGCTGCATGACGGAATGGCGCAGTCTTTATTCTTGCTGTCGGTACGGATTGACCGCCTGGAACAGAAGCACGAGCAGGGCGAGATGAACGGAGAAATGATTGGACAGCTGAAAAAAACCGTACATGAGGTCAACCGCTATGTCCGGCAGGCTATATCCAATCTGAAGGTTCCGGTTACGGGTCCGCAGGCGTCTCTACTTAAGCTGTCGGTACAGGAGCAGCTCGCACAGATTGCCCGTGAGGTTTCAATTGACGTAGCCTTGGACTGGGATCTGAGGGAGGAAATCTTCAGTCCTTCTGAACAAGCGGAGCTGCTCTCCTGTATCCGTGAGGCGATGATTAACGTACGCAAGCATACCCGGGCGGGCAAGGTTGCGATTTCCGGCCGGGCGGATGAGCAGGGCTGGCGGGTTGCAGTCTCCGATGACGGTGCCGGAATCCGGCATGAGGACCCTTTTGCCGTAAGCGGCAGCTATGGGCTGCAGATCATGAAGGAACGTACGGAAGGCATGGGCTGGACGCTTACGCTGAAATCCGGGGATTCCGGGACCATAGTAGAGATTGCGAAAAGGGGGACCTCCGTATGAACCGCTGCCGGGTGCTTGTAGTGGATGATCATGCCCATGCCCGTGAGGCGATGTGTGAGATTCTGGCGATGGATGAGCGCTTTGAGGTCATCGGTGCCGTGGGGAGCGGTGCTGAGGCAATAGAGTGGACCGGACAGTGGATGCCCGATCTGATCCTGATCGATATTCAGATGCCGGAGATGGATGGCTTGGAGACCACACGGCGGATCAAACAGGAATATCCCTATGTCAAAATCGTAATCGTAACTGTTTCCGACGAAATCTCCTATTTATTCGAAGCGCTGAAGCAGGGGGCACAAGGGTATCTGCTGAAAAATCTGGCTCCGTCCACCTGGATCGAATACCTGCTGGCGATTGTCAGTGAGGAGGTTCCGCTGAGCCGGGAGCTGGCTTTTCAGATTCTGAAGGAATTTGCTGTCACTTCCGTCAAGGAAGAGCGGGAGGCATTAACGGCGAGGGAGAAGGAAATACTGGGCTGTGTCTCCTCCGGCTCTACGAATAAGGAAATTGCGGGAACACTTGGCATTTCGGAGCATACGGTCAAAAACCATCTCAAAAACATCCTCCAGAAGCTGCAGCTGCAGAACCGCACACAGCTGACGCGGTATGCCCTGGAACAGGGACTGGCTTCCCGGGAAAGGGATTTCCCCAAGAAAAAATAGAACGAACCGGAAGATTCAGTGATTCATGAAAAGGGGGACATGTAATTTGAATAAACTTTTCCGTAAAATCGCAGTTTTAGCCGCACCCACGGCCGCAGCCCTGATGTTGTTCGCAGCAGTTGCCAGTGCGCATGTGACCGTGGCTCCGGCAGAATCAACCACAGGTGCATGGGAGACATATACTCTGAAAGTGCCTTCAGAAAAAGAGGCTGCCACTGTGCAGATCGACCTGCGCATTCCCAAAGGGGCGGAATTCAAACAGTACGAGGCTGTACCGGGTTGGAAAGTGACGATTGACGGCAATAAAATCAGCTGGACATCGACCGGAGCAGGGATAGAGGCCGGGCAGTTTCAGCGCTTTTACTTCACGGCCAAGAACCCGGATACCGCAGGCGAAATCGCCTGGGATGCCTACCAGCATTATGCCGACGGCAGTCTGGTCCAGTGGTCCGGTGATGAAGGAACGGATACCCCTCATGCCATCACCGAGATTGTGCAAGCAGCCTCAGGGAGCAGCAGCCATTCTCACGGTTCGGCGAATATGGACACGGGTGCCAAGGATTCAATGAGCATGGATGAGCACAATGCGATTATGGAGAATCAGAATTCAACGTCCAGTGTTTCCCCGCTGCTGTACATTGCACTGGGTATTTCTCTGCTGTCTTTTTTGCTGGCGGCAATTGGGCTGCTGCGGGGACGGGCATAGCGCTAAGCGGGTACACACGACAAGAGACCGGGCAACGTTGATCCTAAAGCTATTCCTTTGCTGTAGAGCTATATTGCAGCAAGGAATAGCTTTTTTTAGTACATAAGAATGTATATGTTTCACGAATAGAATCATCTTTCTCTTTCTCGCTGAAACGGATGCCTGAAAGCGATACGCAGTATGCTGTTTCGGAAGCATAACGAAACGGGATGACTTGAGGCGCCCAGGGCGGGACAGTTTTATCTTTATATACTTAATATGTAATTATTAGCGAGAAAATGGTACAAAAACAGACGACAATTTTCCCGCAAAATCAACCATTTTCCATATCATATTATAATATTTACCAATTATAATGTAAGCGTTATCAGATGTACATGCTGCTGTTTGCCGGATCAGATCGGGGATCAGGAAGGAGGGCAAGGAAACGGGAAAAGCCCAAGAACCACAAGGAATGGACTGGGAAAAATCAAATCATAGGAGGCGTAAATTGTGACACGTAAACGTATCCGGAAACTGGGCCTGGTTGTGCTTCTGGCCGCTATGACAAGCTCGTTATTCACCGCCTTTCCAGCGATTACCCGTGCAGCGGCAAGTGAAGCCTACAGCTGGAAAAGTGTTGCCACCGGCGCGGGCGGAGTTTTTGTGCCCGGCATTATTTTTAATCAGAGTGAACCGAATTTAATCTATGCACGCACCGATATCGGCGGTGCATACCGCTGGAATCAGGCTACTGGCAGCTGGGTATCCATCAGTAATGCAGTAGGCTGGGTAGACTGGAACAAGAACGGTGTGGATGCGCTCGCCACGGACCCCATCAATCCGGACAAGGTATATATGGCTACAGGCACCTATACCAACAGCTGGGATGATAACGGGCAGATTATGCGCTCCAGCGACCGGGGGAATGCCTGGCAGTCTACTCCGCTGCCGTTTAAGGTTGGGGGCAATATGCCCGGCCGGTCCGCAGGGGAGCGGCTGGTTATCGACCCCAACAAGAACAGCATTCTCTTTTTTGGAGCACGCAGCGGCAACGGATTATGGAAGAGTATAGACTCGGGGGTAACCTGGTCGAAGGTAAGCTCCTTCCCGAATGTGGGCACCTATATTCAGAATCCGACACTGGATTACGGCAATGATCTGGTCGGATTATCCTGGATTACTTTTGATAAAAGCACTGGCACACTAGGCAGCGCCACTCAAACAATCTATGTCGGTGTTGCCGATACTGCTAGCAGCGTCTACCGCAGTACCGACGGGGGAGCAACGTGGACAGCAGTTCCCGGACAGCCAACCGGCTTCCTGCCCCATCATGGGGTGCTGTCATCCACAGGAGACCTTTACATCACCTACAGTAATGGTGTCGGCCCTTATGATGGAAGCAAGGGCGAAGTGTGGAAGCTCAATACCGCCAGCGGAGCCTGGACCAATATCAGCCCAAGCACCGGAACGGATAACTGGTATGGCTTCGGCGGATTGGCTGTAGACGCCCAGCACCCGAACACCGTTATGGTTTCAAGTCTGAATGCATGGTGGCCGGACGAGGTGATTTTCCGCAGTACGAACGGCGGTGCGACCTGGAGCCGGATCTGGGACTGGGGCAGCTATCCTGAGCGCACGTATAAATTTGCTATGGACATTACCGCAGCACCTTGGCTTGATCATGGCGTCACCAACCCTACTTCCATAGATCCATCACCGAAGCTAGGCTGGATGATGGGGGATCTGGAGATTGACCCTTTCAACTCGAATCGTATGATGTACGGGACCGGAGCCACCATCTACGGAACGAACAATTTGGGCTCCTGGGATACCGGGGGCAAAGTTAATATTTCAGTGATGGCCAAAGGAGTGGAAGAAACGGCAGTCCTTGGCCTGATCAGCCCTCCATCGGGAACCGCCCACCTGATTACGGCGCTTGGCGACGTTTCCGGATTCCGCTATGAAGATGTAACCCTGGCACCCGTCAAGTTCCAGACGAGCCCGTCCTGGGCAACAACAACAGGTATCGATTATGCGGAGCTGAGTCCTGCCTATGTTGTGCGTGTAGGAGGTGCTGATAAGGAGAAGTCTCCGAGCATGAAGTCAATCGGAATCTCCAATGACGGCGGTGTCAACTGGTATATGCCGAATGGCGAGCCTTCGAACGGAACCAAGACGACTGCAGGACAAGGACAGGTTGCGGTATCGGCTAACGGCAATTCCATCCTGTGGAGCACTTCGGATATCGGAGTCTACTATTCCAAAACTACAGGCAACTCCTGGACCGCAAGCACAGGCGTTCCGGCAGGCGCCAAAGTGGCATCTGATCGGGTGAACCCGAACAAATTCTATGCGTTCTATGCCGGAACCTTCTATATCAGTACAGATGGCGGAGCTACCTTCAGCGCTACTGCGGCAACGGGGTTCCCAACAAATAACGTAGCTGGTCTACAGCCAAATCAGGCACAGATCAGTATGAAAGCCGTGCCCGGCATCGAAGGCGATATCTGGTTTGCAGGCGGCAATGCGGTTGAGGGCAAATATGGCATATGGCACTCTACTAATTCAGGTACAAGCTTCACCAAGCTGACGAACGTTGAGGAAGGCGATCTGATCGGCTTTGGCATGGCCGCTCCGGGCCAGAGCTACATGGCCCTCTATACGGTAGCCAAAATCGATGGCGTCAGAGGTGTCTTCCGTTCCGATGATGCCGGTGCATCATGGGTACGGATTAATGATGACGCCCATCAATATGCCAAAATCAACATGGCAATTACCGGTGACCCCAGAGTATACGGCCGTGTCTATCTTGGGACGAACGGTAGAGGCACACTTTATGCGGATCCGGTAAATCCTCCAGTTACCAGCGCGTCGATTACACCAACGAGCGCCAGTTTTGATAAGAAGACTGCAAACCAGGCCGATATCCCAGTCACATTGACACTGAACGGCACTACATTTAGCTCCATTAAGAACGGTGCGGCAACCCTAACAGCTGGAACGGATTACAGTGTAAGCGGGACAACGGTAACGATTAAGAAGGCTTATCTGGCTGCCCAGGCAGTGGGCACTACCCAGCTAACGTTCAATTTCAGTGCAGGTGCTGCAAAAATGCTGACCGTAGCCGTCGTTGATACAACTGGAACGGCCAATTCGGTGATTACACCGGTCACCGCGGGCTTTGACAAGAAGACAGCGAATCAGGCAGATGTTCCAGTCACACTGACACTGAATGGCAACAGCCTTAGCTCGATCAAGAACGGTGCTGCCACCCTGGTGTCCGGAACGGATTATACACTGGGCGGGACAACCGTAACGATCAAGAAGGAGTATCTGGCAGCACAGGCGGTGGGCACGACTACGCTCAGCTTCAATTTCAGTGCCGGAGCTGCGCAATCCCTGGCCGTAAGTGTCGTGGATACAACAGCCCCACCTGCCGGAGCACTTAAAGTACAGATGTATAATGGTGCAACAGCAGCGTCGGTGCAATCCCTCAATCCAAAGTTTAAGCTGGTCAATACAGGGACTAGCAGTATTTCGCTGTCAGATGTGAAATTAAGATACTACTACACCATTGACGGTGAGCAGACACAGAACTTCTTCTGTGACTGGTCCCAGGTCAGCAGTGCGAATGTGACAGGCAGCTTTGTCAAAATGCCGTCTGCCAAGACAGGCGCAGACTACTACCTGGAAATTGGATTTACCAGCGCAGCAGGATCTCTGGCGGCTGGGACAAGCATTGACATCCAGATGCAGGCTGTAAAATCGAACTGGAGCACCTATACGCAGACAGGGGACTACTCCTTCAATGGGGCGGGGACCAATTATGCAGACTGGACCAAAGCTCCAGCGTATCTTTCCGGCAATCTGGTGTGGGGAAATGAACCTTCGTAACTCACCCGCATACCTGAATTAGAAGAGGTTTATCTGAGAGGGTTATAGCTAGAAAAATAGCAGAGCAGTGATCATCCTGTTATCGGAGGATCACTGCTCTGCGTTTTTGATCATTGACGGCTTTTGCTCACAGCTTTACTTCACACGAAGTACTCATGCTGACTCTGCTTCGTATTTATAATGTCTGTCCGCTGTCCACCGTAATGATCTGCCCGGTCATGGCTTCCTGCTCCAGAGCGGCGCAGATGAACCGTGCGATATCCTCCGGTTCGGCTATCCGCTGGAGCAGCAGATTCGGCGCGAGCTGGCGCATTTGTTCTTCCCGCCCAGTCCACCATCGGGTAGCGACTGCCCCCGGCGCTACACAGTTGACCTGAATGTACGGAGAAAGCGCGCGGGCCAGGGATCGGGTTAAACCATGAATGGCCGCTTTGGATACAGCATAGGGAAGAGAGGAGCCGGCTCCTGTATTCCCCGCAATGCTGCCGAGGTTGACAATAGCTCCCTGCTTGCGCTTTTTCATATATACCGCCGCTGCTCTAGCGCAGAAAAACATACCCTTGACGTTGACATCGTACAGTTCATCCCACACCTCCTCCGTGGCCGCTTCCAGATCGTCCATAGGAATGTGTCTGGTGATACTCGCGTTATTCACGAGCAAATCGATGGTTCCGAAGGTTCCGGCGATCTGCTGAGCCATATTCCGTACCTCTGCATCCCGGGCTACATTTGCTTGAACCGCAAGGGCCTGTCCGCCTTTTTCAATGATCCGCTGAACCGTTTCCAGCGCTTCCGCTTCCGAACGGGAGTAATTGACGGCGACTATGGCTCCGCGTGCAGCCAGTTCGAGACTTGTCGCTCGGCCAATCCCCGTCCCTCCACCTGTAACCAGTGCGACTTTTCCTGACAATTCCATTCGTATTCACTCCTTGATTGTGTTTTTATCCTTATCAACAGTTTATATAACACGTTCGATTTTGTATAATTGAATGAATTGAAGGAAGAGTTCAATTTGGTTGAATTAAGTATGCGTAGGCTTGAGGTGAAGGGAGGGAATGAAGCTGGATCTGAAAACACTAAAAACCTTTCAAGCAATCGTCCAGAGCGGTAGCTTCAACCGGGCAGCGGAAGAGTTGAATTATGCCCAATCTACGGTCACGATGCAAATTCAGAAGCTGGAGTCGGATCTGGGTGTTCAATTGCTGGAACGGGGCAAAGGTATTACACTCACCGAAGCAGGACGGTTGTTTCATGAACAGAGCCTCAGAATTGTAAAGGATATGGAACGGCTCCAGAGCAGCATTACGGATTTAAAATCAGGTGAAGCAGGGAATGTCCGTATCGGCGCTGCTGATCCCACAGCGAGCTACCGTTTGCCTGTCATCCTGAAGAAATTCTTGATACGGTTTCCCAAAATGGAGCTGTCCGTGGATATCTCCGGTTCAGGTGCGCTTTGTGACCGGCTCCTGCGCGGGGAGCTGGATGTTGTGCTCTGTTCCGCTCCGGAGCTGGGGAAGGAGCTGCATTTTGAACCGCTGTTTACAGAGGCATTTGTGCTGTTAATGCCCGAAGACCATCCGCTGGCTTCCGCACCCGTCATTACTGCGGATCATCTGCGCGGCCACCGCCTGCTGATTACAGCACCTACATGCCCCTACCGCAAAAAACTGGAGAGCGTGCTGAGGGAATCTGCCGGACCGCCGCTGAATACGATGGAAATCGGCAGCATGTCTGCACTGAAGTTCTATGTGCAGAGCGGCCTCGGAATTGCGCTTGTACCTGAGGTTACTCTTGACCCCGTCCCTCCCGGAACTGTGCTCCGAAGGCTGGAGAGTAAAGCTGTGGACATGACCTGCGGCATCATTTGCCGGATCGGTGATTACCCCTTGAAACCGGCCATCCGCAGCTTGTATGATTTCATCAGGCAGGAACTGGCGGTGCTGCCGGTCATTTAGCCGAGAATAGGAACCAGGAAAGGTGAGCTGAGCGGAGATGAGCAGAAACAAACTGGATTTGGAGCGTATTGTTTTTATTGGCCGCACGTTTGAGGAGTATTTACGGATGTTCGATCTTCAGCGTGAGGAGCTGATGGGACGGAGTATTTTGGACTGCCCGGCGGGAGCCTGCTCTTTTACTGCCGGGGCAAACAAGCTTGGTGCGGCATCAGTTGCCGCAGATATTGCGTATGATTATTCCGCTGAAGTGCTGAGGGACAAAGGGCTGAGAGATATCGATCACACCGTGCAGCAGGTGGGTAAGGTCAAGGACAGCTTTGTGTGGGAAGAGTTCGCTTCAGTGCAGGAATTACAGCAGGCAAGGACGTCAGCCTTAACGATCAGCACCCTGGACCGGCAACAATTTGGTGAACGGTATGTTCCGGTAGAGCTGCCGATGCTTCCGTTTGCCGACCAGACCTTTGATCTCACATTGTCCGCACATTTTCTGTTTATGTACGGGGACCGGCTGGACTATGATTTCCATCTCAGGACCATTGAGGAATTGATGAGAGTTACGAAGTCGGAGATTCGGATCTTTCCGCTGGTGGACTTATCCTGCCTAAGATACAAGGAGCTGGAGAGACTGCTCTGTGCGGTTAAGGACCAAGGCTGGACTGCTGAAGAGAGGTTGGTCCCTTATGAATTTCAGAAGGGAGCGGACTCTATGCTACGGCTGCTGCGTGCTTAAGCGGACCTGCACAGTACCCATGGATTTATTAGGCTGAACCTAAGACTGGAACACACATAAACCCCTATTATTGATTTGCATCAATAATAGGGGTTTATGGTGTAGATACTATACCCATGTTATTCTCAGACTCCTTATCCTATCCTTGTTCTCAGCCGGGTAGAAATCGTCCGAGGCGGCATTCAATTTGCCTATCCTGCTTATGATTCTTCTCTAATTCATCCGCTGGCTAACGATTGGTTTCATGGTTCAATGTTTGAGCTTTAAGAAGCTCATACCCTTTCGTCCCGGGATGGATTGAAAGTTTCAGCAACAGGATCAAAGATATAGTCTCAATCTCAGGGAGTACATCTGCCAAAGATTATTTTCGGAGAGAATGTTTCTGCCCGCCGGCTTCCTTTCAGCAGTGTATGGTTCCTTGAGTTGATACCTGAATTATACCGTCATTTCCCGGATTCGTAAAAAGGCGAAACCTTTAAATTTGGGGCTGTTTTGAAAAACAATCTAATGTAAGCGCTATTATACTCCGGTATCCTTAGTTTCTTGAGGTATAATTACTTATACATAAGCTTGCGGAGATTCAAGGGAAGGATGACCAACGATGAAGCTGTTTCAGGTCAAAACGGAGCCGCTGGGTGTGGAGCGGGTTCAGGAGTTTTTAGAGGACAATTATGTATGCATCGGTTATACCGGTGTGGGGGATCTGGAGTATGCAGGTAAGGAGGAAATGCGTAAGCGTCTGATTCTTGCCGGGACTGCGGAAGGAGCTGAGCTGGATGCCGCGCTGGATCATCTTCAAATCTTCGTTCACGACATGCAGGATGGGGATTATGTGCTGATAGCGGATGAAGAGTGGGCTTACCTGGGCGATCTGGGCGATTATTTTTATGCGGGTACATTCGATTCGGCTGAAGATGGGCGATGCCACAGACGGGGAGTAACCTGGCTAAAAAGCGTACCTCTTGCGATGCTTCATCACACGCTGAGTGAGTGGTTAATAGAGGCGGCGGTTGTTTCGCAATACACAGGGATACTGCCCGGCGCCCGGCTTGATTTATGGATCACAGAGTCAACAACAGAAAGTCTAGTCAGTGGGAACACAGGAAAGGTGGACGATGAGCTGGTTGCCGAGGCTCTCGCAATATTGAAGGCTGCTTTGCAGAGTGAGGACGCGGAGCGGAGGGAACGGGCGGCAATTGCCATCCTGCAGTATGCAAAATGATCGCTGGCACTAATGAAATTAAAACGATTTCATAGTATACTAAGATAGCGCTAACAAAATTCAGTCTATACTTGCGGGATAAGCCCATTTCGTTGAACTTTCATATGTATTTTGCTAACAAAAATGAAATGTATGCTTATGAATTAAGTGTTTCGTAAAGATTGAATGCTAACAAATCCAGGCCGATGCTTCCGGTGCCAGTTGGAAGATTTACTGCGGAGCCTCGCCAGCTAATTTTTAGGAGGATCAGATGGGAATTCAATTTCATTCAGGGGAACGTATATTTCATATTCAGAGCCGTGCAACCAGCTATGTTCTCCAGCTCCTGCCCACAGGAGTCCCGGTTCATATCTATTGGGGGAGAGCCATCCGGGCAACCGCGCTATCTTCTATCCTGCAGCGGACGGAGCGCTGCTCCTTCTCGCCAAGCCCTTATCCTGAAGATATGTCGATCTCCTTTGACACGATTTCGCAGGAATATCCATCTTATGGTGTTGGGGATTTCAGGCATCCCGCCTACCAGATTCAGGCACCTGACGGGACGACAGCCTCCGAGGCTGTGTACGATACCCATCGGATTTATCGCGGCAAACCTGCACTTGAAGGCCTCCCCGCGACTTATGCCGAGCATGAGGATGAAGCGGAGACTCTGGAGCTGGAGCTGCTAGATGCGGTAGCCGGGTTGCGGATCATCCTTAGTTACACTGTGTTTAATGAATTGAATGCGATTACGCGTTCAGTGCGTTTCATAAATGAAGGTGCAGGGGAGCTGAAGCTGTTGCGCGGACTCAGCATGAGCGTAGACCTGCGCGATTCCAGCTACGATCTGCTGCACTTGTCAGGCTCATGGGCAAGAGAACGCTATGTAGAACGCCGGCCGCTCGCTTCCGGAATGCAAGGAGTGGAGAGCCGCAGAGGGGCAAGCAGCCATGCCCATAACCCGTTTATAGCCCTTCTTTCCAAGGGGGCAGATGAAGATCATGGGGAGGTATATGGCGTCAGTCTGGTCTACAGCGGCAGTTTTACCGCTCAGGCAGAGGTTGAGCCGTATAAGACAACCCGTGTATCCATGGGCATCAATCCCTTTGATTTCAACTGGCTGCTTGAGCCGGGAGAATCCTTCCAGACTCCTGAGGCAGTGCTTGTCTTCTCTGCGGCTGGCCTTGGCGCAATGTCCAGAACCTATCACAAGCTGTATCGTACGCGGCTGGCCCGCGGCACCTTCCGTGACCGTACGCGTCCTGTGCTTGTCAATAACTGGGAGGCTACATATTTCGATTTCACTGCCGATAAGATTGAAGATATCGCCCGGGCGGGCAGTGAGCTGGGCATGGAGCTGTTCGTCCTGGATGACGGCTGGTTCGGCCACCGGGACAATGACAGCAGCTCACTTGGGGACTGGGTGGTTGATCCGAACAAGCTGCCCGAGGGTTTGGAGGATCTGGCGCAGCGGGTGAATAAGCTCGACATGCAGTTTGGCCTGTGGTTTGAACCGGAGATGATCTCGCCGGACAGTGAGTTGTACCGGCAGCATCCCGATTGGTGTCTACATGTACAGGAACGCCGCAGAACGCTGGCCCGTACACAGCTGGTGCTGGACTTCTCACGCGAGGATGTCTGCCAGGCGATCGGTGACCGCATTGCTGCTGTGCTGCGGTCAGCGCCAATCACCTATGTCAAATGGGATATGAACCGCAATATGACTGAAATCGGATCTGCACAGCTGCCGCCGGAAAGACAACGCGAAACGGCGCACCGTTATATGCTTGGTCTGTATAGTGTGCTTGAACGGATTACCTCGGAATTCCCGGATGTGCTGTTCGAGAGCTGCTCTGGAGGCGGGGGACGTTTCGATCCCGGGATGCTCTTCTACATGCCGCAGACCTGGACGAGTGACAACACCGATGCAGTCAGCCGGCTCAAAATCCAGTACGGCACAAGTATCGTCTATCCGCTGAGCGCTATGGGCAGTCATGTATCTGCGGTTCCGAACCATCAGGTTCAGCGCAATACATCCCTGGAACTCCGTGGCCATGTGGCCATGTCAGGCAATTTTGGCTATGAGCTGGATTTGACGAAGTTCACAGAAGAAGAAAAGGCGGCGGTAAAAGCACAGGTGGCGCTGTACAAAGAACTGCGTCCGCTGGTTCAGTTTGGGGAGCAATACCGGCTCCTTAGCCCCTTTGAAGGAAATGAGACGGCGTGGCTGATTGCGGCAGAAGATCAGTCAGAGGCTGTAGTGGTCTATGTCCGTACACTGGCTGAGCCTAATGATAAGCTGTATTACCTGCGACTTAAGGGTCTTGATCCGGATGCGGATTATGAATGGCTGGAAGGCGGCGGTGTATACGGAGGCGATCATCTGATGTATGCGGGATTGCCGCTGCCTGCATTGCATGGTGATTTTCAAAGTATCCTGTGGCGTTTCCGCAGAGTGTAGAGCGTATTAATTACTACTGTTTAAGCAAAAAAAAGAGCCATCCGTGCTGCGTCCCGGATGGCTCTTTTTGCTGCGTGCATCCCTCAAAAGAACTCAACAAACTCATTCACCGGCTTGCGGTAGCCGCGGGGTCTGATCTTGTGCTTGTTGTCCTTGCCGATGGTAATAAGCATGACCGGTACCAAATTCTCAGGCAGGCTCAGGGTCGCCTTGAGGGCTTCAGAATCGAAACCGATCATCGGGCATGTATCCCAGCCCTTGTCCTTGGCAATCAGCATGAACTGCATCGCGGACAGGGAGGCATTGCGGATCGCTTCATCGCGCTGAAAAGCGTCATTTCCAATGTAGGCGCCATTGATGGCATCAATGGTGCCGTCAAATTCTTCCTCACTCATGGCTCCTAGCATTTTCAGGCCGCTATAGATTTCTGATGCCTGCAGATACGCATGCTTGTCTCCAAGCACGACGATAACGGCTGAAGCTGTGTGGATTTTATATTGGCCATAGGCTGCTTCACGGACTTTTTCTTTCAGCTCTTCATTGGCAACCACCTTATAATGCGCATGCTGCAAATTATAGGCTGAAGGGGCAAGACGGGCCAGCGAGAACATTTCCTCCAGCTCGCCCTGGGGAATCTCGATGCCCTCTACGAAGTTATTTGCGGATCTCCGTGCTTGAACCAATTCTGAAAAAGTACTCATGTTCGTTCCTCCATTGTGTATGTAGTGGTTAATAATTATTAATAGCTGATATTAATAAATAAACTTACTATTTGTTACTTGCTAAACATATCACGGCATTTTACCTTCGTCAATGACTAAAAGTAACGCTGCACTAAATTTTTTTACAAAAATGAGGGATATATCGAAATTCGAAGAAAAGAAGTGATTTTAATCACAAAATAAGGGTATAGAGGCAAAAAGATTGTGACATTTTTTACATAGAGAATGTTATAATAATCACATTGATTTAGAGATTAATTATTTCGTTCATCTGTAGTCCATCTTCTATATGAAATAAAGCTATTGTAAAGGAGCGCTCATTATGTCAGAAACCATTACTCAAACCAAAGCTTTTACCAAAGAAGATCTCCTGGATCAGCTCTTGAAGCCTGAGGTGCAGGAATCCCTAACAACACTGGTGGAGCAGCTTCCCCAGATTACACAGTTGGTTGGTGCATTAACCAAATCACTTGATTTTGTGCAGGCTGTTGCATCGGATGAAGTGCTGAAAAGTGATACAGTGGGTGCTATCAAGGAGCTTGCGGAGCCTGTAGTAGATTCCGTTAAAACGATGGCGGCTACAGTGATCGAAGCCAAAGATCGTGCCAGCGAGAGCAGTGAAACGATCAGCCTGTTCGGCATGATGCGAATGATTAAGGACCCCCAGGTGCAAAAAATGCTCCGTTTCATGAATGCATACCTGCAGGTCAGCGGCGAACGTAATCCACAAAAATAAGGACGGAGGAACATTATCATGTCAAAACATATCGTGATTCTCGGAGCTGGCTATGGCGGCCTTCTGAGTGCTATTAACTTGCGCAAATATATGAGTAAGGCTGAAGCTAAAATCACAGTCATCAATCAGTATCCGACGCATCAGATTATTACCGAGCTTCATCGTCTGGCCGCAGGGAGTGCCTCGGAACAAGCTGTTACTATGCCTCTTACCAAGCTATTTGCCGGAAAAGACATTGATCTGAAAATTGCCAAGGTGAAGTCATTCTCCGTTGACAACAAGCAGGTGCAGCTATCCGACGGTACGGCGCTCACGTATGATGCCCTTGTGGTTGCGCTTGGCAGCACTACGGCATACTTCGGCATCCCGGGGCTGGAAGAGTATAGCATGGTGCTGAAATCCGCTGCGGATGCGACAAAAATCCATGCCCATATTGAAGAACGCATTCGTGAATATTCCAAGACGCACAATCCTGCCGATGCGGCCATTCTGATTGGCGGCGGCGGACTGACCGGTGTGGAACTGGTAGGCGAGATTGCTGATGTGCTGCCGAAGCTGACCAAACGGTATGGTGTGAATGCTCAAGATATTAAGCTGATGCTGGTGGAGGCTGGGCCCAAAATCCTTCCAGTGCTGCCGGATCACTTGATTGAACGAGCGGTAACCAGCCTGACTGCCCGCGGGGTAACTTTCCTGACTGGTCTTCCTGTAACCAATGTGGCCGGCAATGTGATCGATCTGAAGGATGGCCAGCAGATTGTGGCTAATACCTTCGTGTGGACCGGTGGGGTTCAAGGCAATCCTCTTGTTGGTGAATCGGGTCTTGAAGTGAACCGCGGCCGTGCCACAGTCAATGATTTTCTGCAGTCGACCTCGCACCCGGATGTTTTTGTGGCAGGTGACAGCGCCGTTGTCTTCGCAGCAGATGGACGTCCATACCCGCCGACCGCACAAATCGCCTGGCAGATGGGCGAGCTGATCGGCTACAATCTGTATGCTTATCTGAATAACTCCGCATCTGAAACGTTCAGTCCGATCAACTCAGGTACGCTTGCCAGCCTGGGACGCAAAGACGGAGTGGCGATTATCGGCGCCAGCAATACTCCACTCAAAGGCTTGCCTGCAACCCTTATGAAGGAAGCGAGCAATATCCGTTATTTGTCCCACATCAAAGGCCTGTTCAGCCTGGCGTACTAATTATCATATTTTACAAAGTCCTATATGACCTTCAAGCCTATCCGATCCTTATGCTGTAAGGAGCGTTTAGGCTTGGAGGTTTTTTTGATCTGGAAAGGGTTACGGTATTGTGTTAATTTACATAGTAAATCAATGGATGGAGTGAAACCATGAATAGTGTCAGAATTCAGTTAATGACCGATTTGCAAAGAATAGAAACGGAGCACTACAGGCTTCGTGAAGGCGAAGAGCATCAGCGTTTCATCTCCCTGATGCTGGAGTATATCGGAGATCCTCAGCCGGAGCTAAGGGACGAGCTGATCTATCCGGCATTCTATGAATGGATTCTGGAGCAGCGGCTGTTCTCTTCTGACGAGCTTCGCGGGATAACGGCGGTCCTGCTGGATGAGCAGCATTTGTTCCATGGCATAGGGGGCCAAGGGGAGGATACAGTGTTTACCAGAACCTTTACTACACTGGTTATTGGACTTATTATCCAGCGGCACAGAGAACGGCCTTTTCTGGATGCTGCTGGTTTTCTGAAGGTGAAGACAGCGCTTCTTCGCTATTACATTGAAGAGAAGGACCTGCGCGGCTATGTTGAAGAAGGCGGCTGGGCCCACTCGGCGGCCCATGGGGCGGATGCCTTGGATGAACTGGTGCAATGTCCGGAATGTGATGAGCCGTTACAACTTGAGGTCCTGGAAGTGGTTCGGAGGAAGCTCCACAACGGAGTATACATCTTCAGAGACGAAGAGGATGAACGGATGGCTACGATTGTGGACACCATGATCCGCGGCAATCTGCTTGCGCGCAAACGTATAGCTGAATGGATTGGTAGTCTTGCGGCCTCCGGCAGCCAGCCAGGCAGCCGCAGCCAATACATCAACCGGGTCAACAGCAAGAATTTCGTGAGAGCTCTATATTTCAGAAGAGAAAGGGAGGGGCTCGGTCAGGAGCTACATGAGGCCTTGCTCACCGCTGAACTGAACGTGAACAAATTCACCACCGGAACTATTAATTCTGTTCATTAGGTGCTCACCCGAAATCTATTTGCTATAATAGATTTGTTTATACTATAACTGTTGTTTTATAGGAGGCTTTTCAGTATGGAATTTCAAGAAAACGATATCATTTTGTTCCAGGGCGACAGTATTACCGATTGGGGCCGAAACTATGAAGACCCGTCCTCGCTGGGTGTGGGCTATGCACTGATGATAGCGGCGCGCCTTGGGTTGCTATATCCCGAAAAGAAACTGAGCTTTTTCAACCGCGGAATCAGCGGCAACCGTGCGGCAGACCTGCAGAAGCGCTGGGACAAGGATTGCCTGGAGCTGAAGCCGACTGTGGTTTCGATCTATATCGGCATCAACGACACCTGGCGCCGGTTTGATTCCGGTGAGGAGACTACGGCTGCACAGTTCGAAGCTTCCTATCGCGATCTGATCGAACGCACCCTGGCAGCAACAAGCGCCAAGCTGGTTCTGGTTGAGCCTTTTGTGCTGCCGGTTCCTGAGGACCGCAAAGGCTGGCGCCAGGATCTGGACCCGAAAATCCATGTGGTGCGTGAGCTGGCCCGTGAGTATGGTGCTGTGCTGGTACCGCTCGATGGATTGTTTGCTGCGGCATCTGTGAAGGCGGAGTCTGCGTTCTGGGCACCGGATGGGGTTCATCCTTCACCGGCTGGACATGCTCTCATTACCGATGCCTGGCTGAGAGCGGTAGGGGCCATTCGCTAAATGTAATAGTCAGCCTGCATTGAATACATATTTGTCTGCCATTCCGTAAGGCCGATCCGTTGAGATATAACGGATCGGCCTTTTGTTTAGATGCATCAAAAGGACAAGTTTCACATACGCGAGGGATAACATGACTATCGAAGCCACTATGAGTATAGAAAATACAATTTTTTCAGTTACTCAACTACGTTGTCATATACTTTACGAACGGCTGGATGTTCAAGGAGGTTGAAGCTAATTCACTCTTGACAGTGATTCACTTAAGGAGTAATTTGAATATATAAAAAGATTGTGCAAAATACAATTATAACAAATTTAGTTTTATAAAAAATAGTATATGAGGAGAAATTCATTATGGCTAAAAATGAAAAGACTATCGAGTTATTCCAGATGTTAGTAACCATGCTTTCGCAGCAGTCTGTCGGACACAGAATAGAGTCCAGAATTTTTGCCAGCCAGGGTTTGTCAAAACTTGGGGAGAAATATGCAGAACACGCAGAGGAAGAGATGCAGTTTGTCGGGAAATTCATTGACCGTATTATTGATCTTGGCGGCGTCGTCAAGAACGGTGTAGTGAAGGAAGCTCCGGTATACGAAGATATCGAAGAATGGCTTACATATGATGTGGAGCTTTCAAAAAGCGGCTTAGGCCAAGTTGGCGAGATCCTTGAAACCATGATTGGCGATCCGATTTCCTATGATCTATTTAAGGATTATGTTAAGGACGAGGAAGAGGATATGCTGTGGGGGGAGCAGCAGCTTGCGCTTATGAAATTGATAGGCAAACAGAATTGGTTGATGAAACAGATATAAAATGGCGTATCAACCAGAACTTAATGGGAAGGATCTGCAGACATTGCAGGTTCTTTTTTTTGCAAAAGTGATAGAATGTTATTTGGTTCACAAGACTGATATAATTGGAGAATACATAAGAATTTGGAGGTGGAACCCATGAAAAGGCTGCTGCTGATCGTGCCGGTTCCGCTGGCTGTTCTGCTGAGCGGCTGCTAGAATGCTTTCGGATTCATCAATGCGAAATGGATTTCATGCAGAGTGATCTGTTTCCGGTGACAGGATTACCCTGAACTCCGATCACTCTATACAGGAATTAGTATAAGAACAAATTCAGATTTGCCAGTGAAGTGATATGAACCGAGAGGAATGTGGGCAGATGACTAGTGATACAGCACAGGATTTGCAAGGTCTTAAGGCAGCAGGCCAAGTAGTAGGTTACACTATAGCGGAAATGAGAAAAAGTGTAGTTCCAGGTATGACAACCGCTGAGCTGGATAGGGTGGGAGCAGCGATTCTGGAGCGGTTCGGCGCGAAGTCTGCTCCCAAGGTCACCTATAATTTTCCGGGAAGCACCTGCATCAGTATCAATGAAGAGGTAGCTCACGGAATTCCGGGCTCCAGGGTTATTCAGGCGGGTGATCTGATTAACATTGATGTTTCCGCCGAGCTTAACGGGTATTACGGGGACGCTGGGGTGTCTTTTCAACTGCCGCCGTTCAATGAAGAGATTGTCCATCTATGCCGCAGCACCGAAGAGACCATGATGAGTGTTATCAATCACCTGAGAGCGGGGATGAAGGTTAACGAGATCGGCCGCATGATGGAGCTGGAAGCCCGCAAACGCGGGTACAAAGTAGTGCGGAATCTCTGCAGCCACGGCATAGGCAGATCGCTGCATGAGAAGCCTTTTGAGATCCTTCCGTTCTATAACCCGCGTGTAACCACTGTGCTGCAAGAAGGGCAGGTCATCACGGTTGAGCCGTTCCTCTCAACAGGAACGGATTTCGTGGAGCAGCAGTCGGATGGATGGACACTGAGTGTGAAGGACAGCAGCCGGGTAGCCCAGTATGAACATACGATCGTAGTCACCAAGGGTAAGCCGATTATCCTGACAAGTGCCTGAAAGGCTCATTATACGAAATGGAGGCTATCAAATGGACAATACACCGCAAGTAAGTAATGCCTTTGCGACTTTTATGAAGGAAGCTCCACAGCAGCAGCAAGCCTGGATGGAGACGGTTCAGAAATTGGATGCTGCAAGCCATCTGGATCCGAAGACAGAAGAAATTGCCTATATTTCGGTGTTGGCGGCGATGCGTCTTGAAAGCGGTCTGCCTTTTCATGTGAAGCATGCCAAGGCGCTTGGAGCCACGAGAGAAGAGGTTATCAGTGCAGTCCTGCTGGGCTTGCCGGCTGCTGGTAACGGGGTTATTCAAGCCTTACCTGTGGCTTTGCAGGCGTATGACAGCGAATAATTCGTGGAATTGCCGGAAGGAGAAGGATAAGATGCGTATAGCTTTTGTACTTTTTGATGGTATCACTTTTCTGGATTTTGCCGGCTTTTATGATGTGATTCGCCGTTTGGGGGCCTATGAAGCAGGCCAAGGGCTGGAGATGGACATCTGCGGTTTCACCGGACAGGTGGAGGATGAGCAGGGACTGGTTGTTCAGATCGGCAAGGTTCAGCCGGATCTGGGGCAATATGACCTGGTCTTTGTACCGGGCGGAATGGGGACGAGAAAGCTGCTGGACGATGAACCCTTCATCTCCTGGCTTCGGGGAGCCGAAGAGGTCCCCTATAAGGTGTCCGTGTGCACGGGTTCATTGCTGCTGGGAGCGGCCGGATTTTTGCAGGACCGCTGGGCTACGACTCACCCTTCCGCTTATGAACTGCTGGAGCCGTATTGCGAACAGACAGTGAAGACGCGGATTGTACAGGACGGCAAGGTCATTACAGGAGGCGGAGTTTCTGCCTCCATTGATCTGGGACTATATATAATGTCGCTTCTGGCAGGAGAAGCTGCCATGCTTGCTGTCAAGAAGCAAATAGATTACCCCTATGATGTGCAGGGAATCATTTGCAGACAGTAGAAGCGCAGGGAAACGGGGCAATGAGATGAAAGAAAGTCCAAACCTACCGGCAACACTACAGCAGCAGATGAACAACCGTGATCAATGGCCGGTGCTTACCCATGATATGCTTCAGAAGAGCGGCCTGCCCGGACCGAGGGCCAACCTCGCACTGGCGGGCAGCTTTGCCAGCCTTTGTGCCAAACCTGATGTGACGGAGGATGCCTGGGAGCTAATCACTGCCTGGGCGCAGATCCCTGAGTCTGAAGCTGCTGCAGGTGATCCGCAGGAATTCCTGGTGTTCTGTGCAGTCTGGGCCTGCGGAGCCCATTATGCCCATGGGGCTGCCGGACGGCGGAGCCAGGCGGAAGGATTCCTGCGAGCGGCGATGAATGACGCCAGATGGAGGATTCGTGAGGCCGCAGCAATGGGGCTGCAATCCATTGGCGAGTATGATTTTGTGCTGCTTAAGCAGTTGCTAGAAGGATGGCGTGCGGGGTCTACACTGCTTGAGCAGCGCGCTTTTGTTGCAGCACTGGCACATCCGCCGCTGCTGAAGCCTGAGCCCAATGTTCTGTATTGTCTGGAGGTGGCAGACGGGATTATGGAGGGAATCGGCAGAGAGACTTCAAGGTCCGCCGACCCGGAGCATTTTCGCGTGTTGTCCAAGGGTCTGGAATATAGTCTGAGTGTATTTGCCGCCAGACTGCCGGAGCCTGGATTTGCCATGCTGCGTAAATATGCGGAGAGCAGAGATGCCCGGCTGATGAAGATTGTGAAGAGCAACCTGGGCAAATCAAGGCTGACCAAGAAGTACCCTGTTGAGGTTGCCGAGCTACTGCAGGTATTGACAACCGGATAGAATGTAACTATTATAGTTGCATCTATGGGGTAACGCACTAAGGAGAGATTTCCATGAACATCAGCACCCGGTTTGCGGTGGCTATTCATATTTTGACGCTGATCGATAGCAACAAGGAAGGCAAAAGCACCTCGGAATGGATCGCAGTCAGTGTCAACACCAACCCGGTGGTGATCCGGCGGATTACAGGCATGCTGCATAAGGCAGGGCTGGTTGAGGTCCGTCCCGGTGTAGCGGGAGCGAAGCTTACGCGAAGCCCGGCCGAAATAACATTACTGCAAATTTATAGAGCTGTGAATGCGGTAGAGGCGGATTCGTTGTTCTCTATTCACGAGCATCCGAATCCCAGCTGCCCGGTTGGCCAGAATATTGCCGGAGCCATAATCCCTGTTTTTTCTCTCGCTCAGCAAGCGATGGAAAATGTGCTGCAGGAGGTTACACTGGATCAGATTGTGAATCAGATTCCGGTGTCTTGAAGTGTAATGGGTTTAGCGTCTCAGTAAAGGTATCCCCATCATCATATTGATGACTGCGGGATACCTTATTTTGTGCTTAGACGTGCGAGCCTAAAGCCATTATGGTAAAATCAGCCTGATCACAAGCACAGGAGGAACTCCACCGCCCGGAGCTTGCTGTCAGAAAAAGCCTGCTCCTCAAGCATCCGGTACTTGCTTTTACTGGAGAAGTATTTGAAGGCCGAATTCAAAACGATCCGCGCTACGGGGATTTATATGTTGTGCCAAAGGCAGATTTGCCGTATGTATATGTGAAAAAGAACAGGCTTGGCTGGACAGCCGCTTCGGGTGGAAGCGGGCCATAAGAGTATCCGGCTGCTAAATTTAACGCGAATGGGTAAATAAAATTTAAGAAAACATTTAGCGGGAATTTATGTAATTTTAAGGTTCGGGGAGTATAGTTGAGTTCTCCACCCCCCAGTGGATAGATTTTTGCTTAGATCCTGCTGTGCCTCGGCAGGATCTTTTTATTGTGCGTAGCACCGGATTCGACAATTTCAGCAAACCTTTATTTGTTCTTCATACGCTTTTAAGCTTCAGGGCTTATAGTAATCCCATGACCCCCTTATAAATAGACCTTGGCCCTGCCGGACGTTGGCGGGGTCACTTTTTTTGTATGAGAACATGTACGGCAAGCTGGCTAAGGCTGTCTATTGCTTTACACAATATTCCAAGTGCAGTAGACTAACACCATGTATTCGCTGAAGGGAGAGGATTGATGTTGATTTTTGCACTCGGTTTATGGTTGATGGGTCTGGTGGCGCTTTTGATCGTAATCAGAAAGGCTGTGGACGGATCCCGGACTTCAGACAAACTGGATATACTGATTGACGAAATCCGGCTGCTGCGCAAAGAGATCAGAGAGAACAAGCATATTATTGATAAGCGGATGTAACGCGGATTGCAAACATATATGGAAAGGAGTGTTATGCCCTGATCTTTTATCATAAGAAAGACCTCAGTGTTAGAAATTTGGAACCGGAAGACGCTAAGCTGCTGGTGAAATGGCTGTCGGATCCGGTTGTCCTGGAGTATTATGAAGGCCGTGACCGTCCGCATGATCTGGCAATGGTGCAGGAGCATTTTTACGAAGATACCCCGGAGGGGATGATCCGCGCTATTGTCCGTTACGGGTCGGAGGATATAGGCTACGTTCAGTTCTATCTCATTGATGACGATGAGCGGGCAGAGTATGGATATACGGATTCTGCAGGTTCGATTTACGGAATGGACCAGTTTATCGGTGAACCAAGACTCTGGAATAAGGGCATTGGCTCGCTGCTGGTGCGGGAGACGGTTATCTTCCTGCTGGAAAAGCGGGTGGATAAAATTGTCATGGACCCGCAATGCTGGAACCACCGGGCGCTGCGGGTGTATGAGAAAAACGGGTTTGTGCGTAAAAAGCTGCTTCCGGAGCATGAATGGCATGAAGGGGAATATAAGGACTGCTGGCTTATAGAATACTGCGGTACCTGAACCAAGGAGATGCTTATGAAAAATCAATTATCGCTTCTAGCGGCTAGCCTGATTCTGGGATTATCTATTATTATCGGCTGTGTGGTTATCAGCAATGATCGGCAGGCAAGCAGCGGGCAGGCAGCCGAAGCACAAGCTTTGGAGAATAAGCCCATGCTCACACTTCAAGAGACTGCTATCTTACTGGGAATCAGCGAAGATCAGGTGAAGAACCTTATGAAGGCGGAAAATTCCCCTTTAAGAAATGAGGGTTCCTTTGGGGGCACAAGGATTCCATTCATCAAGGTCGATGACCAGTTTCTATTCAGTAAGGTAGATTTAATGGAATGGATTCAAGCCGCAACGTCTGAAAGAAGAGTCTATAGCGGTGATAAAAGGCTTAATTGAACGAAGAGATACTACATATCAGTACAGCATCGGAGGGTACATACGTGGAGAAAATCGCCATTATTTCTGATATTCATGGCAATGTAACCGCTCTGGAGGCCGTTTTGGCGGATATCCGGCAGCGCAAGATCAACAGGATCTTCTGTCTGGGGGACCTTGTAGGCAAGGGACCCAATTCGGATCTGGCGGTTGACCTGATTCGGCAGCATTGTGAGAAAGTGGTCAGGGGCAATTGGGATGAATACATCGCAAATGAAAGTGAGTTTGAGGCGATACAATGGCACCAGGCCCTCCTCGGACCCGGGCGAATAGCGTATTTGAGCAAGCTGCCATTCTCCATCGAGTTCTGGATGAGCGGAAAATACATCCGCCTGTTCCATGCTTCACCGCGGAGCGTAAATGAGCGTATCCAGCCCTGGGACGATCTGGCGCTGCGTTTATCGCTGTTTGAACCTTCAGAGCTGTGTGGCGAACAGCTGCCGGCGGATGTGGCCGGATACGGGGACATCCACGGGGCATATCTTCAGCATCCGGGAGGAAAAACTTTATTTAATGCAGGGAGTGTCGGCAATCCGCTGGATATTACACAGGCCTCGTATACCGTTCTGGAGGGAGATTACGGCAGCCGTGATCAGGCATCGCTGAATCTGCAGTTCGTAAGGGTTCCATATGATATTGAGCGGGCTGTGCAACAGGCCATAGACTCACAAATGCCCCAATTGGAGCCGTATATTCGGGAGCTTAGAACAGCAGAATACCGGGGCAAGGACGCATGAATACAAGTTGTAGCTGGCTGGAATGGTATCCAGTTCAATTCGGATCAAGCCTGACCGCGATGGGGTCGGCTTTTTTTTATGAGAAGGTAATTGACAAACTTATGGAATGCTACTAAACTAAAGTTAGTTAATATGTAACTGAAACTGTTACAATCATGAATGGTAATATTGGAACTTGTTAAGACTAACCGCAATCGCAGGAATTGGATATCTTAGTTAAATCCAGGAGGGGTTTATATGACAACAGCAGCAACACTGCCGCAAACTTTGGAAATTGGACTTGTGCAGATTCGGGTAAGCGATTTGGAGCGTTCGCTTGATTTTTATCAGAATGTAGTTGGACTGAAGGTGCTCCGCCAGACTGGGCGTGAAGTGGAAATGACGGCGGACGGCCAGCATGTACTCCTGGTCCTGCGGGAGATTGAGAATGCGCGGGTGCTCCGACGCAATTCTGCCGCAGGACTGTATCACTTCGCCATTCTTGTACCGGACCGTCCGAGCCTTGGACTGGTGCTGCGCAATCTGATTGATTCGGGAATTCATGTCGGCCAGGGCGATCATCTCGTCAGTGAGGCATTGTATATTCAGGACCCGGATAATAACGGAATTGAGATCTATCGCGACCGTCCGCGGGATACCTGGAAGTATGAGGCCAACGGGAACGTTGTGATGACAACAGATCCGGTGGATGTGGATGGTCTGCTGGCCGCTTCAGAAGGTCTGGCATGGACCGGACTGTCTGCAGGTACCGTGATCGGGCACGTTCATTTCCATGTGGGCGATCTTGGCGAGGCCAAGAGATTTTACGTCGATACGCTGGGCTTCGAGCAGACGGCTGCGTACGGTGATGCGGCGATGTTCATCTCGGCCGGCGGGTATCACCATCATATGGGACTGAACGTTTGGGCAGGACAAGGTGCTCCGGCAGCACCGGCCGATGCGGCGGGCATTGACTATTTTACCCTGCTGCTGCCAAGTGTTCCGGAACGTGATGCCGTAGCTGAACGGGTGCGTTCCGCCGGATACAGAGTGGATGTGGCGGATGGCATAGTAACGGTTATCGACCCATGGAATATAGGTGTTAAGCTGCTGGTGAAGCCGTAAAGAACAGCAAAACTTGTTCATCTTCGCGCATTCCCCTATAATATGTGGAAATAAATGAGCGAAAGGATGGATGTTTTGAATCATTTCAAAATGGCATATGTTGTCCTTTGTCATAAGAACCCGGAGCAGATCAACCTGCTGCTGGAATCATTAACGGACGAACATGTGGAATTTTTTCTCCATGTGGACCGCAAAAGCGGGATCGAGGCGCAGATTATCCACCGGGAAGACATTCATTTTGTGAAGCAGCCTGTGGATGTACAGTGGGGCCATTACGGTCAAATTGAGTGCATCCTCAAATCCTTTGAGCTGATAAGTGAGCAGGGGCACTTCGATTATATTCATATTATAAGCGGGCAGGATCTGCCGCTGGTTCCGAACCGGACGATCGTTGACTTTTTCAAGGACAATCAGGGTAAAGAGTTCGTCAAACATCTACAGCTGCCGAATGATGCGGAAATGTGGGGGTGTATGTACAGAGTGTCTGTGTATTATCCGAGATTCCTCGTCTCGCGGGCCAAAACGGTCTCGGAGATCCGCAACCGGTACATTAACCTGGTGATGTCGGTGCCGGTGCTGAAGCGCAGCCTGAAGAATCTGCCGGATGCCCTGTACAAGGGTTCGAACTGGATGTCGGTTACAGGAGAGTGTATGGAGTACATTTTGGAGTATATCCGTAGTAATCCCGGTTACGTCCGTTTGTTTAAAAACTCCTTTTGCGGAGACGAAATCTTTTTTCATTCGATTATCTTGAACAGCAGCTTTAAGCATAGGGTTGTTAATGAAATCAAACGCTATACCGATTGGGACACCGGACCGGAATTCCCGAGAACACTCCGGGCTGAGGATTACGAACGAATCCGGCAAAAGGGAACAGAATGCTTTTGGGGCCGCAAGTTTGATCTGGATGTGGACCGGGAGATCGTTCAGGATATCCTGCAGCTGGCCTGATGCACTACTATACTTAGGAGGTACTTATCATGAAAATTGCAGTTATTGGAGCAAGCGGCAAGGCAGGAAGCGAAATCACCAAGGAAGCGCTGGACAGGGGGCATGAAGTTACGGCATTCGTCCGGGATGCCTCCAAAGTAGCGGGCAGCAAGGCCGCAGTCGTGGAGAAAGATGTTTTTGCTTTGACAGGAGAGGATTTGAAGGACTTTGATGCTGTGGTTAATGCCTTTGGCGCCCCATTTGGGGAAGAGCATCTGCATGTGGATGCCGGAAATGTGCTGATTGAAGCGCTGAAGGCTGCGCCGGATACACGCCTGATCGTTGTGGGCGGAGCGGGAAGCCTGTATGTGGATGAAGCCAAAACCGTGAGAGTGGTGGATACCCCGGGATTCCCTGATTTTGTGAAGCCAACGGCCTTGAACCAGGGCAAGAATCTAGAGATTCTCAAAGGCACTAAGGACTTGAAGTGGACCTTTGTCAGTCCATCTGCGAACTTTGCCGTAGGGTCCAGAACGGGTGCCTATGAGAAAGGCAAGGATCATTTGCTCTCCAATTCCAAAGGCGAAAGCTATGTCAGCTATGCGGATTATGCTATTGCCATTGTGGATGAGCTCGAACAGCCGCAGCATATCGGTGAGCGGTTTACGGTAGTTTCGGAGTCCTGAGTAAATGACCGCAAACCTTAAGCTGGATCGTTATTAAAATAACAAGCAGGAGTCAGACCGGTGTACACGGTCCCGCTCCTGCTTATTATGTTTACCGGGGCATCCCTCCCGTAGTACGGAATTAATGGTCTCCCTGGGCCAGTTCGGCAATCCGCCGGTTCACATCACCACGGAAGAGGCCGCCGTGATAGCAAATCACCTGATCGATTTCAAACTCAGCAAATTTGTGCAGAGACTGGAGCGCTGTAGCCATGTCGGGTGTAGCTGCCGCATCGGGACCGCTGAGCTGGCCGCCGCGCACGGTCAGTGCATCGGCTGCGATCAGCGTACGGCTGGCGTGATGATATAAGCTCAGATGACCAGGGCTGTGGCCCGGAGTATGAATGATGGTAATTCCCCCTCCGATGGGCAGATACTCCCCTCCGGTGAGTGTCTGATCTACTCTTCCTTTGGGCGGATGGGCCAGTACATGGAGAAAAGCACGCTTCCACTCCTCTGGTACTGACGGCGGAATCATGGCTTCGGCGGCAGCCACTGCGTCAGGAGTAAGCTTCAGCAGCATCTTGTCGCCTTCGATATAAGGCCGCTCGATTTCATGTGCGAATACGGTGATCTTGGATTGGCTCTGTTCCAGGAGAGCCTGGAGGCTGCCGATATGATCGATATCCTGGTGTGTGATCAGGATGGTCCGCACAAGGTCCCAAGGTACAGAAGCTTCGGCGGCCGCTTCCTTGAACTTCTGTTCAGCCCCCGGTACTCCGGTATCGATTAGTACAGCTCCTGCTTCGTCCCAGATCAAGGCAGGGCAGAACGTGTCTGTTCCGCCCATCACCGGCACGGTAATCTCCAGCATTTCAATTCCTTTGGCGATATGCATAATATCCCTCCATTACAATAGATAAGAATGTGCCGTCAGGCTAATGCATATCATACATAAACTTTGAAGTGGTTTCAAATCCAAAACATTATATTATAACACAAATAAATATTTTTGTCAACTATCTAAACGATGAACAATTTCAGTTTTTTGTAAAGCATGCTTTACATTTAGCGGTGAAAATGATATTGTTCTATGTAAAGCTAGCTTTACATGACCTGGAGGAACAGCGATGAAGAACAAGCTTGAGGCAATCCGAAAGCAGCAGGGCATTAAGCAGGAAGAGCTTGCGGAGGCCTTGGAGGTGTCGAGACAGACGATCTGCTCATTGGAGAATGGGAGATACAACCCGTCGATCATTCTGGCTTTTAAGCTGGCAAGATACTTCAAGCTCAGCATTGAGGATATTTTTGAATATGAAGAGGAGGGAAGCAACGGTCATCCCGAGAAAGGTAGGTTAACCCATTAGCAATGGTAAAGCCGATTACATGATTTTACATCAGGGGAGTTGAGGGTTTGGAGACGTTTCTTGCTGTACTGTTAATGCTGGGACTGATCGCGGTCTCCAATATCGTGAACCGGTTCATCCCATTTGTGCCGATTCCCCTGATTCAGATTGGACTGGGTGTTATTGCGGCCGCGTTCCCGACGGGAATCCATATGACCTTTGAACCGGAACTGTTTTTTGTGCTGTTTATTGCTCCGCTGCTGTTCAATGACGGGCGGCGGACGCCCCGCGACGAGCTCTGGAATCTCAGGGCACCTATCCTGCTGCTGTCCCTTGGGCTGGTCTTTGCAACGGTATTTGTCGCCGGATATGCCATCCACTGGATGATTCCGTCCATACCGCTCGCTGCTTCCTTTGCGCTGGCTGCCATTCTCTCGCCTACCGATGCTGTTGCAGTCAGTGCGCTGGCCGGGAAGGTGCATCTGCCAAAGAGTATCCACCGCATCCTTGAAGGAGAGTCGCTGATGAATGACGCATCGGGGCTGGTCGCTTTCAAGTTTGCCATTGCTGCGGCGGTTACGGGGATGTTCTCGCTTCCCAAGGCGACGATAAGCTTTGTGTGTATCGCGGCTGGAGGATTGCTGCTTGGAGCGCTGCTGTCATTTGTGCTGATCCGGCTTAGTGTGTTTATCCGCCGCTTCGGTATGGAGGATGTTACCATTCACGTGCTTCTGCAGATCCTTACGCCCTTTATTATTTATCTGGTCAGTGAAGAGATTGGCGTCTCGGGCATTCTTGCTGTAGTGGCAGGGGGCGTAATGTATGCCATCGAGAAGGACAGGGCTGTATCGCCGCAATACAAGCTCCAGCTTGTCTCTGCAAGCACGTGGTCGGTGCTGCTGCTGGTTCTGAATGGTCTGGTCTTCCTGATGCTGGGGGTATCGGTTCCGGACGTCGTTCAAGTGATTTACAACGATAGTTCCTTGAACAACTTCATGGTGGCCGGTTATGTGCTGGCGATCTCAGCGCTGCTGATTGTGCTGCGGTTTCTGTGGGTGTATGCATACTCTTTGTTTGAGAGCCGGAGGCTCAAGACACCGCGATCTCCGCTAAAGTCGCAGCTCATTACATCGATTTCGGGTGTGCGGGGAGCGGTTACACTGGCAGGTGCCTTCTCGATTCCGCTGGTTTTGGGTGATGGTTCACCTTTCCCGCAGCGGGACCTGATTATCGCTCTTGCGGCAGGTGTCATTCTAGTGTCACTGTTGATTGCAAGCATATTTTTGCCGCTCCTTGCGGAAGAGGAAGACACGGTTGTGGTGGAGAGTGTTACGGTCAATTCGGAGCTGTCGGCAAGATCGGTAGTGATTGACGCTGGAATGAGTATGCTGCGAAGCTTGGTCTCGGAGAATCCGCTGCCCGGGAATCAGCCGGTATTGCTGGAATTCACAGACAAAATTGATAAGCTGTGCGCTCCGAAAATGGGTGACGATCCGGAAGCGGAACACTTCCGGCAGCTGGGGGTCCAGGCGAAGCGGAATGCGATTGCTGCTGAGCGTACGGAACTGCGCCGGATGCTCGAGAACGGCTCCGTCGCGGCTCCCGTAGCATCGAAGATGGAAGAACTGCTGGATCACAAGGAAGCCTTGATGTGCAAACGGCTCGACACCCAGATCAAATTTTCGCTCACTGAAATTCAGCGCTTGTTCTCGGGGTTATTCTCCGGCAGGCTGAACGGCGATGAAGGGCGGCTGGCAGCGCAGAATGCCGAGAGTGCCCGTATGGCCAAGATTTCAATGTGCCAGGCTGCCATCTCTGCCGTTAGCGCCGGAATGAGTGAAGAGAACCGTCTGGCTTCACAGAAGGTTATTGACAAATATGAGCAGATGGAGTCCCGGCTTATCGAGGGGGACGGCTGGATTAAGGATGGCGTTGTCGATGACCAGAAGCTTGAGCTGAAGCTGCAGGCGATTCAGGAACAGCGGAATACGGTGCAGCAAATGTATCAGAACGGGGCCATTAACCTGAAAATTGCCGGAAAGCTCCGCAAATTTGTCGATCAATTGGAAACAGCGATCTGGGAGGATTAATCATGGGGGGAATAGCAGCGAACGGTTTGTCTTTTATGGAAATTGGGGAGGAGCACCTGGCTGAAGTAGTAGATATTTATAATTATTACGTATTGAATACTACGGTTTCTTTTCACACCGTGCCGCTGGATTCGGCTTCTATGCGCGAGTCGGTGTTAAGCGGTGACCCGCGTTTCAAGTCCTACGCCATTCTGCAGGACGGTGAAATGCAGGGCTATGTTCTGATTGCCAGACATAAGAACAAGCAGGCCTACGATACCTCCGGTGAGATCAGCATCTACCTGAGACCCAGCAGCGGTGGACAAGGACTCGGCGGCAAAGCGCTGAGCTTCATTGAGGAACGGGCATCCGAGCTTGATTTTCATGTTCTGGTGGCAACGGTATGCTCAGATAATGAACCAAGCCGCCGGCTCTTCACCAGACACGGATATGAGCAAAGCGCGCTGTTCAAAGAGATCGGTAACAAATTTGGCAGATGGCTGGACATTGCAAGCTATCAAAAAATAATCTGATGGGGGTACAGGGGGAGTTAAGGCTCACCTTATCGCCTTGCATAAGAAAAAAAGCTGCTCCAACTAGTCATCTTCATGACGTTGTGAGCAGCTTCTTTATGTTTCGGGCAGCGAACTATAGTAATGGGTTTGCCAAGTGCGGCGGGCTTAAGTGCTTCGGACATGCTTTCGCCGGAACATCTGTCCGAGCACTTCACTGAGCACAAGTCCGGTTGCGATGGCTCCAGAGAGGAGCAGAGCCTGAACAGCAAATTGGATGGCCAGATTGTTGTCGTTCTCGACGAACTTGCGCATGGCATCATAAGCCAGACCTCCCGGGACCAACGGGATAATGCCGCCGACGCTGAAGATAATGACCGGCATTTTGTAGATACGGGCAAAGACCTGGCTGATCACCCCGACCACTACCGTAGCCGCGAAGGTAGCGACCACAGTATCCCATCTTTCATCAAGCTGCAGATACAGCATCCAGCCCACCATCCCGGCAAAACCGCATTGTATCAATGCTCGGACCGGCGCATTAAACAGAATGCAGAAGGTGGCAGCAGCAATAAAGCTGGTTATCAGTTGCAAAATCATGAACGGTTAACCTCTTTCACATAGGGGATCAAAAAAGTGACAGCACAAGCCCGATGCCTGTTCCGATCGCAAACGCCGTCAGGAATGCATCGGCTCCCTTGGAGAGGCCGGAGACTAAGTGTCCAGCCATCAGATCACGGACTGCATTCGTAATGAGTAGTCCCGGCACCAGCGGCATGACCGAACCGATAATAATCTTGTCCATTTCCTGACCTATACCGAGCCTCACGGAGAGGAATGCGAGTAGTCCAATCAGGAAGGAAGCAGTGAATTCCGCGAAAAAACGGATCTGTACCAGCCGGTGAAGGTATGTTGCTGCGGCAAATCCCAGTCCGGACACCAGGATGGCCGGCAGCGCATCCCACAAACTGCCTTTGAACATCACGGTGAAGCAGGCCCCGGTCAAGGCGGCGGCTACAATCTGCAGCCACGCCGGATAAGCATGAGCTGCATCGTCCACTACACCCAGCCGCTCACGGGCTTCATTGGCGGTAAGCTGGCGTTCACTCAGGCGCCGCGAGATGTCGTTGACCTCGGATACCTTTTGCAGATCTGTGGTCCGCTCCGCGATACGAAACAGCTTCACCGGTTCCGTCCGGCTGGTGGTGAACATAATGACGGTTGGCGTCACATAGCTGTGTGCTCCCGGAAAACCGAGCGATGCTGCCATTCGGCTCATGGTGTCCTCCACGCGGTAGGTTTCCGCACCGCTTTGCAGCATGATTTTGCCCGCAAGCAGGCACAGGTCGATAATATCATGCGCAGAAGTATTGCTGTTGTTGCTTGTGCTATCCAACTTCGTTCGATCCTCCCCTGGAGTGTTATATATTCGATTGTCGCTGCAATTTCTCAAAAGATCAACCTATATTCATAATGTTCACTTAAATAATAAAAATTTATTAAAATATTGAAATAGATATTCACTTTTTATTTCCATTTTTCGATATAAAAAATGGAGAAATATCACAGAATCTGATAACACTTCCCACTTGATGGGCCGAAAGGAGAATACAATGTCAGGCTCTTTTCCGGAGGATTCACTGCTTGATTTGTTTATATTTGAGACCCTGCAATCGCTGCAGCAGCACGAAACCCTTCAACCTGAGAATATTAACCTTATCTTCCGGATTATGCATACAATCAAAGGCTCGCTGCTGTGATGGGTTATACGAATATTTCTTCTTTGGTCCATATTATGGAAGATTTGTTCTTATCTGCGTGTCCACCCCGATGCTCCATATAATGCATCTGAGCTGTCGGACCTCATTCTGCAAGGTATTGATTTTACCAAGCTGGAGACGATCAAGATCAAGAATGGAGATCACGCAGACGGAGACTGTGCGTTGCTGGCTGAAGAACTGAAAGCCTATTTACAGTTTCTGAAAACCGGGTCTGCCGGTAGATTAGAGGTGAGGACACCGGAGGAAATAGCACTGAGAACGGACATTGTACACTCTGAAGCTGATCTGTCCAAAGGGGCATCCGCGCGTTTCAAAGCGTTTCTGCGTTTTGAAGAGAACTGTCAGCTGGAGAATATCCGCGCATTCACGGTAATTCATCAACTAGGTGAGACCATGGACTGCAGTTTTACCTACTTGCCTGAAGATATTATAGAGAACCCTGACAGCGCAGAGGTGATCCGCCGGGATGGTTTTGTAATTGTGCTGGAGACACAGGAATGCGGGGAAGCGGTTGCGGCATTTTTGCGAAATGCTCCTTATGTAAGTGAAATGGCTATGGAACAGCTCGAAACGGAGAATACAGCTGCTGTTCTTCCGGCTCTGCATGGAGCTCCTGAGACAGCGCCTCAGACGATTGAATTATCGGCTCCTGAGCAGAAGCTTCCGTTTGTGCCGGCCCGGGAGAAGAAGCCCAAAGAGGGTGGTCCGCCCGAAGGTGGGAGATCCGTTTGAAGCGAGGGATGAACTTCTGCGTGTGCGGCCGGATGTGATGATCTGCGATGTGCAGATAGAAGCAGCTGCACTCGCTGCGATTCCCCGGCTGTTGTTGTCCATGCTGCAATAGCGCTTTTCCTCGCTGCAGCCGCCGATTTTGCCGGCCCAATGCCGCTGCGCCGTGTGGGATCTTCCGCATCGACCAGCGGCTGGTTGCTGTACAGCGGGCGCAGGGTCTTGCTTTTATTATAATGGGAACGTATGATCGTGTATATGTGTATTTAGTTCTGCTTTCCGTCTTCAAGGGTACATAGACCGGTTGCCACTCCGCCGGAGAGGATGGTCAGGATGGAATGAAAAAAAGTTTCCTTGGAGATCAGCAGGCCGCCTGCACCAATAATCAGCATATCCGTCAGAAAAATGATGACCCCCACATTAAGCGGAATGTAGCGCTTCATGAACTTGGCCAGCAGATCGGTACCGCCTGTGCTCGCATTGAAGCGAAGCATGAGCCCAAGACCGCTGCCCATCAGGAACCCGCCGATGATCGCGCTGGAGATCGAACCAAGCTCCACATAATACAGAAAGTAGTATTGAAGCGGTCCCAGAAGCTCAATCAGAAAGGAGGAAACCATAAGCCCCATCACACTGCTGTAAAAGATATCCCGCTCTTTGATCCAGGCAAGCAAAAAGACCGGGAGACTGCAAAAGACGATGGCAAGTCCGATTTTTGCTCCGGAAATATAATTAATAATGAGGGCGATGCCGATAATTCCCCCATCAAGTATTTTGTAGGGAACCAGAAAGAAGTTCGTGCCTGCGGCAATCAGCAAGCTGGACAGCAGGATGATGGCATACTTTGGTAAAAATCGCATATTCAACATCTCCAGATTTTAAGGCATGTCTTCAGGGAGAACATGTCTTAATGAATATGCGCATCCATGGAAAAAAATAGCTGAAAAGCAAAAAATCCTGCTTGCGCAGGATAAACAGTCTGAAATCTTAGGCGTGAACGGGTTCCCGCTTCTTGAGTTCGAGCGGGGGAGGGACCAGCCAGCCTTTCTCCTTGTTGAGCTTCAGCAGAGCCAAGCCGAGTGCAGCCATTTGTGCATGAATCTTCATGAACATCATACCGATATCTTCGCGGATGGACATGCCCATGATTTGGCTGCATACGACGAGACTCAGTGAGACACCGCTTGAAAGGGCTGCGGCAATTTCCTGATCGGAGAACCGGGCTCCAGCCGGAATATCCTCCATCTTGACAGAGGGGCGGTCCGGCAGAGATGGCGGAGGTGTAAACCCATTGTTCTTCAGCAGCTTGTCACAGTCTTTGATTTCATGCTGGGCCTGATCCATGAGGTCATCAATGATTTTTTTGAGATCCTTGTCCCCGGCATGGTAATGATAAGCCTGATAAGTGGATATGGCCATTTTGGCTGCAGCCGAGAACGTCCAGAGATTGAAAATTTCGCCGTAGTGCAAAGGTTCGTCTTTAGGATTGCCGTTAAGAACTCCCATGATTACATACCCCTCTACAATAAGATTATGAACGTAATTTAGCATGTCCGGCGGAAGAAGTTTTATTCGGGTGACGAAGCCTTATGACAAGCATACTTGAAATTTACACGCAAGGCAGGAGTGATACGAATGAGCTTTATCTATAAAGTGCTGGTGAGTGATATGGAGCTGCTGGCTGCCGCGCTGTCGGAGATCAATGTAACTGTAGCCGTAAAAAGCGGAGCAGGGATTGTGGAGCCCGGGGGGCCCATTAGAGCCTATACACCCCACTCCGTCCGAATCCGGGGATTGTCCTATAACCGGGACCTGCATGAATTCCGGGTTAGCGGGGAGGGACGCTAGTCCTGCTTCCTAATCTTTGGCGCATTCTTCGCCTCTTCTAGCTGAGCCGGAATATTCCAGGACGCGGAGTTTAGCGGGAATAACGTTTGCGGAAGCGCAGCGGTGAAATGCCAACTTTGTGGGCGAAACGCCGCGAGAAATAGGCCGTACTCTCAAACCCGGTGCGTTCGGCAATGCCGGCGATGGGAATCTCCGTCTTGAGCAGCAGCAGTTTGGCCTGCTCCAGCCGGTAATCTGTTAAATATTCCATGGGAGTCAGCCCGTAGACCCGCTTCATGCAGCGGGTCAGGTAGTTATAGTGGAAATGCAGCGCATCCGCCAGGCTGATATTGGTCAGCGGCTCTGAATAGTGATTACGCAGATAGGTTTCGGTCAGCTCGGCAATCTCTGCGGCAGGACTTCCTCCCGTATCCTGCTGCGCGAGATCCAGCATCCGCAGCATATCCTCGAAGATGCGCTGCTGCTGCCATACCGCGCTGGAACGTCTTCCACGGTTCAGCTGAAGCAGCAGCTCGGCCTGGCCGCTCCGCTCCAAGGGATCAGGCAGCGGACCGAACTGCGGCACACGGATGGTATAGGGGTGGGTGAGGAACTGCTGGAAGTGATGTTCCCGGCTGGCATATACCGGTTCACCTTCGGCCTCAATCCATTCACCTACGGTGTGAAAATGCAGCCATACAAAGGAAGTTGTCTCTTCACAGGGCTTGACCGAATAATGGTAGCGGTCGGGCAGCAGGAGAAGAGTATACCCAGCCGGCACCGCCCACTGTTTATCTTCTTCCCCAATGAACAGACAGCCCTGTTCAACGAGCAGCAGATCGAATTTTCCCATGCGGCTGCGGCTGGGATGCTGATCCCCCGGCTGATACAAGGTACGGTCGCCTTCCAGGAAATACGGAAAGGGCGGTGCCGCCAGATGAATATAGGATGGATTATGTGCCATTTTCTGCTCCTTAATAATCGGTTATTTGTTGGACACACTGCAAATATCCTAGTGTGAAATAGTACAAAAACAGGGTTGCTTCTGATCCTGTTTTTTATTTATTTTACCGTCTATAATTGCAATTAGCGAGAAGAAAATAAACATGGAGGAGTAGTGGAACATGAACAAAATATCGGAGATTCATCAAGCAGCGGGCCAACCGTCCGTAACCATTCAGGATGAATTCTGGGGTCGTTATATCCGTCTGGTGCAGGATGTGGTCATTCCATATCAATATGAAGCGCTTCATGACCGTGTACCGGATGCGGAGCCGAGCCATGCGATTGCCAACTTCGAAATTGCCGCGGGGAGAAAAAAAGGGCAGTTTCACGGCTGGGTGTTCCAGGACAGCGATGTCGCCAAGTGGCTGGAGGCGGTAGGCTACTCGCTCCGTCTGAAGCGTGACCCGGAACTGGAATCCCGGGCTGACGTGGTCATTGACCTGATCGCCGAAGCGCAGCAGCCGGATGGCTATCTGAACACTTATTTTACTGTTAAGGAACCCGGCAAACGCTGGACGAACCTGCAGGATTGTCATGAGCTGTACTGTGCAGGCCATTTTATTGAAGCTGCGGTTGCTTATTATGAAGCGACGGGCAAGGACAAGCTGCTGAATATCATGCGCCGGATGGTCGATCATATCGATTCCATATTTGGACCGGAGGAAGGCAAGCTGAAGGGCTATGACGGACATCAGGAAATCGAGCTTGCCCTGGTGAAGCTATACCGGTTGACAGGTGAGGAGAAATATCTGAAGCTAAGCAGCTTTTTTATTGATCAGAGAGGCCAGGAGCCGAATTTCCTGCGGCAGGAATGGGAAGCCCGTGACCGGGTCACGCATTGGAGCGGAACACCGACAGACAGCATGGATCCAGCCTATAATCAGGCCCATCTCCCGGTGAGGGAGCAGAGTAAGGCGGTGGGGCACGCCGTCCGGGCGGTCTATATGTATACGGCGATGGCAGATCTGGCGGCGATCACCGGAGATGAAGCCTTGCGCGATGCCTGTGTGAGATTATGGGACAATATGACGGGCAAGCAGATGTATATTACCGGAGGTATTGGTTCCACACATCAGGGTGAGGCCTTCACCTTCGACTACGACCTGCCCAATGACACGATTTATGCAGAGACCTGCGCTTCAATCGGGCTGATCTTTTTTGCCCGGCGGATGCTCGAAGCGGACCCGGATGCGCGCTATGCGGATGTGATGGAGCGGGCGCTCTATAATAACGTTCTTGGCTCTATGGCGCAGGACGGCAAACACTATTTCTATGTGAATCCGCTTGAGGTATGGCCTAAGGCCTGTACCTGCAATCCGGATAAACATCATGTGAAATCCGAGCGTCAGGGCTGGTTCGGCTGCGCCTGCTGCCCTCCGAATGTGGCCCGTCTGCTGACCTCGCTGAATCAGTATATCTATACGGTTCATGGCGACACGCTGTATACCAACCTGTACATTGGCAGTGAATTGAAGACAACACTGGGCGGAACAGAAGTAAGGGTCAGTCAGCAGAGCAGCTACCCGTGGGAAGGAACAGTCACGCTGGAGGTGAATCCGGCTCAGCCGGGAGAGTTCGGCATCGCTCTGCGCATTCCTTCCTGGAGCAACGGCGCGGAGATCCGGGTGGGCGGCGAAAAGCTTAATATGGATGAGGACCTAACGAAGGGGTACTGCGTGATCCGCAGAGTCTGGAACGCCGGGGATATCGTCGAGCTGAAGCTGCCTATGGAAGCGCACCGGGTCTACGCCCATCCTGAGCTGCGTGCAGATGCCGGGAAGACAGCCATCCAGCGGGGCCCGCTGGTCTATTGCCTGGAGGAGGCCGATAACGGCGCGCCGCTGAGCTCGATTGCGATAGATGGAGCAATTTCGTTCACTGAGCACTTTGAAGATTCGCTGTTGGGTGGTGCAGTAGTGGTAAAAGGCAAAGGCAGCCGGATAGAGCAGGCAGGCTGGAGCGGAGGCTTATACAGCAAAGCGAAGGCACCTGTGGCAGCCGCAGAGATCACAGCCATTCCCTATTACCTGTGGGGCAACCGCGGCAGCGGCGAGATGAAGGTGTGGATCCCGGAAAGCAAGGCGTAGACTGCTAGGGCATGTTCTGAACTGTGTGCATCAGACAATTTCCAAATAACCTCAACCACCCGGCGTACCGCTGAGCAGCGGACGAACGGGTGGTTTTTGTACTTGTATTTGTTAGGTCCAGAAGCTTATGATAACGATACTTTATTATTTAATTAAAACTTTCCCTATACCCTTGGCAAGGCAGCATGTTACCATTACGGTTGTACGAAAATATACCAGTAGTGGGGGTATTTAGATATATGCGCATCAACTTACAAGCTTGGATACTGGAAGCCGATATGGTGAGCATGCAAAGTGCAATGTCTTCGGGTGAGTGTACATCCGAAGCCCTCGTACTTGCATATATAGAACGCATACATAGTTATAATTCTTTGATCAATGCCGTATTAGAGATCAATCCGGATGCGCTTGAAATAGCCAGGAATCTTGACCTTGAGCGAAATTCAACAGGTAGTAGAGGGCCGCTGCACGGAATTCCACTCCTGCTTAAGGATAACATCGATACGCATGACCGGATGCATACGAGCGCTGGTTCAATCGCATTAGCTGAGTCGTTTGCTCCCGAAGATTCGTTCATTGCCGCAAAGCTCCGCGCTGCCGGCGCAGTTCTTCTAGGTAAGGCCAATATGACTGAGTGGTCGAATTTTATGTCTAACCGTATGCCGGCTGGATACAGTTCCAGAGGCGGGTATGTATTGAATCCGTATGGACCCGGCAAGCTCTTCGTCAGCGGGTCAAGTTCAGGATCGGCTGCAGCGGTAGCAGCAAACCTGGCGGCAGCAGCGATCGGAACAGAAACCGCGGGTTCGATTATTGGGCCGGCCAGCCAACATTTTCTCGTCGGAATAAAGCCTACGGTAGGGCTTGCGAGCCGCAGCGGTATTATCCCGATCTCCATAAGTCAGGATACACCAGGACCCATTTCCAGGACAGTCACTGATGCAGCGACTTTACTCGGGACAATCGCCGGGGTTGACGAAAACGATAAGGCAACATGGAATAGTCCGCATCGTACTTTTCATGATTACACAGCTTATCTCGACCGGGACTTTCTGCGTAAAGCCCGTATTGGGATTCCCAGACATTACTATCGGTCATTGGATGAAGAAAGACTTTCTATCATGGAAGCCACCATTGAAGTTCTGCGTGAGCAAGGTGCTACAGTTATCGATCCTGTGGACCTCCATTTGGAGGAGCATTCATGGAACAATGAGGTAATCTGCTACGAATTCAAAACAGGACTGAATCGCTATTTATCGAAATTGAACCCGGATATCCCCGTGCATTCTCTTCAAGAACTGATTGAATATAATCAGAAACACGCTGCGTCCGCATTGAAATTTGGCCAAGATAATCTCATTCGCTCGGAACAAAATGCGTTAATCGAGACAACCTATCAGCTTAAGCGTCAAGAATATAATCATCTGGCTGTAGCGCAAGGGATTGACAATGCACTCGATCAACACGGTTTAGACGCATTAATGTTACCCGGTGACATTGATGGTATGTATATAGCTGCCCGGTTAGGGTATCCACTTATTACCGTGCCCGCCGGTTATTCAGCAAAAGGAACAATAGATGCGGATGGAGATTCAACGCAGGGGCCATTTGGTGTTGTCTTTTCCGGGAGGGCTTTCAGTGAGCCCACGCTAATCAGCATCGCCTATAGTTTTGAGCAGGCAACACTTTTTCGTCGTCCACCAGAGTTGGGCGGATTGGTATGAAGGCAGCTTGGAAACGAAATGAAACAGATACTTCAGGTTATGTTGATGCGGACGTGATTCTTGATGATTTAGGAGAATTATCCCGATATGTACTAAACTCTAATGGTGTACCCAGTGTTGAAGAAAGGTGATGAGCGGGTTATTTATGATGGCATCTGAAAATGAAATAGAGCAGGCAATCTCGCAGTCGAAGCTATCAGCTTTGAAGGTGCTGCAACATTACAACTTGGACTGGGAGCACATACGTTTTATCCAATTCTCCGATACATGTACATTTCAAATTGATACAAGTAAGGAAGGATCCTTTTTACTCCGTATTCATTCGGGAATGAGTGAAGAAGAAATAATATCTGAGATCGATTGGCTTGAGTATTTGAATAAGAAGATTGATATTGCCATCCCCCAAGGAATATTAGACCGCAACGGTTTCAAAACTCTAAGAATCGATCTGGAGGATGGTTACTATAGTTACGCTTCGTTGATGCGTTGGGTAGAGGGAACGAACGCGAGTGGAGGACTTGCTGATGAGCAAATCTTTAAAGAGGGGATTCTCTTAGCACAACTCCATAAAACATCACAGGAATTTGAGTTGACACCTAATTTCGTGCGGCCCAATTGGGGAGAGCAGAGCTTTAGGCGAGCTATGAACCGTTTGAATAAATATTATGATCGGTTCCTGACAGATGTAGAGTTCCAATTGTATCAATTGGCCGCTGAGAGGATACTCTCTTGGATTACCCGGCATCAAAGAGATAGCAGAAATTATGGATTAATTCATGGGGACCTGCACCAAGGCAATATTGTTTTTCATAATGGTGAACCCCGTCCAATCGATTTTGGAAGATGTGGATTTGGTTATTATCTTTATGATATAGCTCATACAATTCTAGGGCTGCATCCATTGCAAAGGGAATTAGTAATTAACGGTTACGAGACCATTATGAGATTAGAAGCTGACTGGCTCCCAGCGTTGGAGAGTTTTACTGTGATGGTCATGATCGAAAATTATTGTCACCATGCCCCTGACCCGAGGGAAACAGAGGGGCTTAAGGAAGAACAGCCTTATGCCCAAGCCATAATAAGAAATTACCTAAAAGGTAAACCATTTCTCTTTAAAACTTTAGAATTGTAATATGATATCATCGAACAGTTCATTCGGTTAACGGGGACATTGGCTCAAATAAAACAGCGGCAGTCTAGGACTATATTCGTCCTGGCTTGCCGCTGTTTTCATTGTTGGGCTAGCGCCATGAAGTATGATTCGCACAAAAACGGGCCCCTCCTTTTACAAGGAAAAGACCCGCAGTGAAACTCTTAAATGGATAGGCTGTACCCGCGGAGCAGGAAGCGGATTAGCCCAGTTCTACAACCACGTGATGCACGGCACCATCCCCGACAGGAGCGATAATGTTGCCTTCAACAGCAGCGCCGTCGAGGGTGAGGCTGGCTACGCCTTTGGAGACATGGTTCGGGTTCTTGATCTGAATTACATAAGTATCTCCACGGAAGACGCGGGTGATTTCGAAGCCGCCCCACTCAGCAGGGATACAAGGATCTACTTTCAGACCGGCGAAATCAGCCTGGATACCGAGAATGGACTGTGTGATCGCTACATAGTTCCATGCAGCGGTACCTGTCAGCCAGGAGTTCTTAGCTTCCCCGTGGCGTACGGCATCTTTACCAGCGATCATCTGCGAGTACACGTAAGGTTCCATACGGTGAACTTCGCTGATATCTTCCAGGTAAGCCGGAGCGATTTTCTTATAGATATCGAACGCTCTGTCGCCATGGCCCAGCACGGTTTCAGCAATCATAATCCAAGGGTTGTTGTGGCAGAAGATACCGGCATTTTCCTTGTAGCCCGGAGGGTACGTAGAAATTTCACCCAGGTTCAGATAGTACTTGGAGTACGGAGGCTGCTGCAATACGATACCGTAATCCGTATCCAGACGTTCCTGAACGGAAGTCAGCGCTTTGGCAGCTTGACCGTTCTCAACACCGATACCCGCCATTACGCACATACCCTGCGGTTCGATGAAGATTTGGCCTTCTTCGTTCTCCTTGCTGCCGATCTTGTCGCCGTAGTGGTCATATGCACGCAGGAACCAGTCGCCGTCGAAGCCGTGTGACAGAGTGATGGCACTCATATTCTCGATCTTCGCAACCGCGTCTGCAGCTACATCGTCCAGTCCGCGCATGCGGCAGATTTCAGCATAGTCCGGTCCGACGAAGACGAACAGACCTGCGATGAACACGGATTCCGCTACGCCGCCTGCGATATTCTCAGTCGTCTGGAACGATTCGCCCGGCTCGGTGGAGAAGCAGTTCAGGTTCAGACAGTCATTCCAGTCCGCGCGTCCGATCAGCGGCAGGCCGTGAGGTCCGAGGTTGTTCGTTACATGCTCGAAGGACAGCTTCAAGTGTTCGAACAGGGTAGCTGTGTGATCCGGATTGCTGTCAAAAGGAACCTGCTCATCAAGGATCGAGTAGTCGCCGGTTTCCTTAATATAGGCAGCCGTTCCCGAGATCAGCCATAGCGGATCATCGTTGAAGCCGGAGCCGACTTCATTGTTGCCCTTTTTGGTGAGCGGCTGGTACTGGTGGTACGCGCTGCCGTCAGGGAACTGGGTAGCAGCGATATCAAGAATACGTTCTCTGGCGCGCTCTGGAATCTGGTGAACAAAGCCGAGCAAGTCCTGATTGGAGTCGCGGAAGCCCATACCACGGCCAATCCCCGATTCGAAATAGGAAGCGGAACGGGACATGTTGAAGGTAACCATACACTGGTACGGGTTCCAGATATTAACCATGCGGTTAAGCTTGTCATCACTGCTCTGAATCTGATATTTGGACAGCAGGTTATCCCAGTGTGCAGCCAGAACAGCCAGGGCGGCATCCACTTGAGCATCCGTAGCGAATTGCTCGATTACAGCCTGTGCAGGCTTCTTGTTGATGACATTCAGGGATTCCCATTTCTCATCTTCAGGGTTCTCGATGTAGCCGAGTACGAAGATGAAGCTTTGTTCTTCACCTGGTTCCAGCGTGATGTTCAGAGCATGGGAGCCGATGGGCGACCAGCCGCTGGCAACGGAGTTGGTGGCTTCACCGGCAGCGACTGCCTGCGGAGCGTCCAGACCATTGTACATACCCACGAAGGATTCGCGGTCTGTATCGAAGCCGGCAATTTCTTTATTTACAGAGTAGAAAGCGTAGTGATTTCTGCGCTCACGGTATTCGGTTTTGTGATAGATAACGGAATCTTTCACTTCAACTTCGCCGGTGCTGAGGTTACGCTGGAAGTTGGTCATATCATCATTGGCATTCCAGAGACAGAATTCGGCAAAAGAGAACAGCTTCACGGATTTCTTCGCAGAGCCAGTGTTCTTAACGACCAGACGATGGACTTCAGCATTATGGCCCATTGGTACAAAAGCGAGCTGGTTCACAGAAATACCATTGCGTTCGCCTGTAATGGAAGTGTAGCCCAGCCCGTGGCGGCATTCGTAGAAATCAAGGTCGCGTTTTACCGGCATCCAGCCCGGGGTCCAGAAATCACCGTCGTCATACAGGTAGTAGTAGCGTCCGCCTGTGTCCAGCGGAATATTGTTATACCGGTAACGGGTAAGTCTTCTCATCCGCGCATCGCGGTAGAAGGTGTAACCACCGGCAGTATTAGAGATGAGGCCGAAAAATTGCTCGTTGCCGAGGTAATTGATCCATGGGTAAGGCGTTTTGGGAGTGTTGATTACATACTCTTTGCGAGTGTCGTCAAAGGTTCCGAATTTCATTAGAGAAAACTCTCCTTTCAATTGTGAACGCGCGTTTACAAGGTTGAGAAAAAATTCCCTCGGGGGAAAGGGAGTTTCTCGAAATATAAGCCGTTTCTGCTTGGGTAATCAATGATTGCCTTACTTCTTTGGCGGCTGGCAGGAATCTCTTTCGACCAGCCGCGCCGGGAAGCTGATGGTGCTGAAGGTCGGCTGACGGGAATCGCACAGCTCGATTACTTTCTCAACCGCAGCCTTGGACATTTCGTAAATCGGCAGACGGACGGAGGTCAGCTTGGGATGAATGCGTGAGGCCATCTGCACATCATCGAAGCCGGCGATGGAGATGTCCTCAGGTACGGAAATCCCATGTTCAGAGAACGCTTCCATCGCAGAGATAGCCATATCGTCGTTGGAGGAGAAGAAGGCGGTCGGCAGAGCTTCACCGGAAGCAAGCAGCTTCTTGACCTCTTCATAGGCGGTTTCTTTGAGAAAATCACCCTTCAGGACGAATCTCTCATTCAGCACCAGTCCGTGCTTCTTCAGCGTATCCTCGTAGGCCATGTAGCGTTCCCGCCCGGAATAGGTGTTCATGCGGCCGCAGATCATGCCGATTTCTTCATGGCCCAGGCTGATCAGGTACTCAATGGCTTCAACCGTACCCTCGTAGTCCTTGGAATTCACGATAGCCAGATGGTTGCGGTCGAGATGCTCTGACATAATCTCTGAAATGTCGTAATCGATCAGCACAAGCGGAAATTCAAGACTGACCATCTCACGCACGATATCAATATCCTTCTGGGTGCCGACGATAATGCCGCCGTCAATCCGTTTCTGCAGGAAAGCCTGCTTCACCTTCAGGAAATCGTCCGGAGAATATACGGTGTGTATCAGCACATAACAGCCGCGGGCATTCGAAGTGTCGACAACGGCATCAACGAAAGGCGCAAAGTAATTGTTCTGATAGATCCGGGTCGTGTTCTCTTTCTCGTTCATGCTGATAGCGAAAAGTCCGATCGTGTCGGTCTTCTTGCCGGCCAGAGCCCGGGCGAAGCTGTTCGGCTCATACTGATGCTGCTCAATGACCTTCAGCACCTTGGCCCGGGTCTCCTCAGGGACGTTGGAATAGTTGTTGATCACGCGGGAAACCGTGCTTCGGGATACCCCGGCGAGCTTTGCTATATCTTCGCTGCGCATAGTGCCCCCCTTTTTTACGTAAACGCGCGTTTATGAACCCATTGTAAGATAAAATCCTGCAGAAATCAATCACCTGAATCAAGAAATTAATGAGAGGCAGAGAGGACCCTGGTCGCGGACGGGAATGAAACGCCGATTCCCCATTTACATATTGTTCCATTTGGGCTATAGTGAGATTACACCGGATGGAAGCTTGGACCCTGCCTGAAGAGGCGGGGGTATTTATGCGGAGTATGGCCTTTTCTTAGTGGCTGATGGGATGAATAGGAGGAGTGGTTCAATGCCAAACGCTATTTCATGGGTATTCACAGCATTTCTTGCAGTCTGGACGGCGGCGGCAGCCTATGCTGCAATCCGGCCTTACTCCTTTTGGCGGATTACCCAGGGCTGGAAAGCAGTGAAGGAGCCGCCTAGAGCCTACTTTGTAGTTTCTGCTATGGGTGCAGCCATTTTTGCAGCTGTTGGACTCGGGCTGTTGTTGTTACCGTATATTCTAAAATAAAAAAAGAGGTAGTTCCTGTGAGAAGAATGATGACTGTAGCTTGTGTAATTGCTGGGATCAGCGGATGGTTTGCTGTGAATTCCCAGGCAAATGCTTATCATGACAAAATTACTGCGATTAAAATGAGAAATCCTTTCAGCGCATGGCAAGGCGTAGGTGCAGATGAAAAAAGGATTTATATCACTTCGGACCGGGATAGAGACTTTGCTCTTTCCAATACAATTTCAGTGTATGGAGTGGCTGGGAAATACATAACGGAAAAGAAAAATGCTTATACAGGCAAAGACGGCAAGAAACGCTTCATGTCCTTTGGAGATTGTTTGGTTTCAAATAAATTTCTGTACGCTACTGTTTATAACTTCAACGCCTCTCCGCCGGAAGAGGAGCGGATTAGTCGAATTGTGAAGTATAGACTTTCAGATCTGAAGCAAATTGAGCAATATAATATCGGTCAGGGTACAGCAGAATCCATAGCCAAGTATAAAGGATCATTTTGGGTGGTCTATCATGATAGAAATGAAATAAAAAGATTTGACAGGGATTTTCACCAACAGGCGGTATACCCTTTGTCAGGGCAATTTGGTGGTGAGGGCGGTTACCAGGGAATCTTTTTTATAAAAGATAATCTCTATGCCAATCTCCATGGATCGAATGAATATGGCAAGGAATATGCTCAGGGCATGGATCATTACAGGTTCGACGGTCATGAATTCAAATTTGTGAACAGAATTAAACCGCCAACCTATGGTGCGGGTCAAGGTGTGGAGAGAGTGGGAGATTCAATCTTCTGGGCAGATCGGCCAGGTAATCAGATTATCCTTACACAAGGAATCGATTTACTTCGGACAGAGAATGACAGCTGAGCAGCAGGTTAGAATTTCTCGGGGTTTTCAATTTTTATGGAAGCGACTTCGCCACATTGTTTGCAAAAGGTGAAAATCACCGGAGAGCCAAATGAAAAAGGTTTGCCGATCGGTCTAACGTTGGCATTACTGCTTTTCATTACTCCTTTCGTGAAATGGCTGCCTCCACATGTCGGGCAAATCCTGTTTTCCTGCTGCAAAATCATCATCTCCGTTTAATAAATATCTTCATCATTACGTTAAAAGGAAGCCGGGGGTTCATACACTCTCTTAATAATTATGCGTTATAGTAGAAGTAACACCTGTTGTATGTACTTGGCCTTGCCGGTTAGCGGCAGGGTCTTTTTTTTAATATTACGCCAAATTCGGCAATGCGGATCGTATGCGTGATGTGTACACGAGGTGGATTTTATGACCTGGATGAATTATGGTGTACTCTCCATCAGGAGACGGTTCGTGGAGCTTAAGGGGCAAACGAGACATGCTGAATAATATAGCGGATGACAAAAAAGGCGATAATCAAAGAAGAAGCCAGACCGAGTAAAAGGGAGACGATGGCCTGATCGGAACGTTTGGATTTGCTCATGAATTTCACCTCAGGGTTAAAGCTGTACGAAACGTTTTATGGTCCAGTAGGGGAGCTTAAGCCGTCCCTCATTCGTTATAATCTCCAAAACGTCGGCAGCCGGATTGATTTCACATTTTCCAGTATACGTTTCTCCGCTAACCAGATGGACACGTTGACATATGCTGGCAACAAGTGCAAGCTGGATGTCCTTTTTCTTCATATCTTTCACTTCCCTTACCGCTATCTCTAAAATACTATGTATTTATTATTAAACCTCCTTGGCAATCCTTAACAGTCATTAAAGTTACATCTTTGTTATTATTTAATTTCTACCAACCGCTGAAGCACATCTTTTACCGGTATGCCCAAGCGCAGGGGTGAAATCCGCATATCCTAAGCCGTACTCTATTTTAAGGAGGAATTACATTATGGGTGAAAATGTTGGCGGATACGGCGGCGGATATGGTGCATTTACTTCTACCGGTGCAATCCTGGTTCTGTTTATTTTGCTGGTAATCATCTCGAAGACTATTCTGCTGTAAGCGTCGATGCTGCATCGACAGACCAAATCCGTCAGCCATAGGCTGGCGGATTTCTTCTTTTCAAGAAATTACCTAATCTGAATAGGCGCATCCATTGAAACTTTCGGGACCTACACGGTTAACGTTTATCGAGCTGTTCACAAATAAGGAATAGATGATCTCATCTGCTGGAGCGGGATTGTAATCAGAGCATATTAAGTAAAGCGGAAATAAATTAGTCGGTGTTGTTGCCCCGGGATTTAATTGAAGTCTATTTGAAGCGACTAGGGGATCAGTAGCTATACTCCCTCTAACTGCAAACAGGGTTAACGTGATAAATCCTCCTGAAAACACAAAAAAAGATGCAACACCGTTAAGTTGTACTCTGATTGGACCTTCCGCTCCTGCGGTGGTTAGTCCAATCTGTCCGATTAGCACATTCTGGTTGGCTGTTAGTCCCACACCATTCATGCTGCCGGCAATACTTACATTTTGCGAAGTCCTTGCATCAAGTAACCGTGTCATAAAACATACCTCCCGTAATATTTGAGATATGCTATGCGGCTCGCGAAAGAGGTTCGTCCGCAGTATGGTAATTATCTTTATGGACTGTAATCGTACCATATATTGGGTTCTGATACAGCTACGAAAAGGAGAGACCCGGAAAATATTGCATACCAGGGGATGATTCATTATACTTCCAATATAGGAAATCGAAATTTGAAATATCGGAGAGGAGTTTGACCAAGTGAAAAAGAAAATAACAGCCGCGCTAACTGTTTTTGCTGTACTTGGAGGGATGGGGACAGGTGTATATGCCGGTGCCAACCTGCAAGAGATCAAGGCTTTCCTCAATCCCGGAATCAAATTCAAGGTCGATGGCCAGCCCGTCCAGCTTAAGAATAGCAGCGGTGCAGTCGTAGCTCCGATTACTTATAACAATACAACGTACTTACCTGTTAGAGCCGTATCGGATCTGTTAGGCGTTACCGTTAATTTTAATGCCGCAGCCAACACCATCTTGTTAGGAGAACAAACAGAGGGAGTATCCATTGCTGCCGGATTTGATTCGTCCTATCACACCAAAGATCCGGACAAAACGGTGTATAAAGACAAGGATTATAAAGATGTCCATTTCGATAACGGCAATGGAACCCGTGGCTCTTCCTTCATGCTCTACCCCAATAAAAAATATCAGAAGCTGTATCTCCAGGTTGCGGCGATCGGCGACGATATTAAAGACTTTTCCATTATAGACAGTGATACCGACACGGTGCTTAAGAAACAGAACATTACCGCTGAGGAGGGACTCATAACGATAGAAGTGAATATTTCGGGAGTAAGTAAACTTTTTGTAACCGGGGATGTTCAAGAGGGCTCCTCCGTCTTTATCCCCCTGACTACTTCATACTACAAATAAATTAGGCAGTCATGATAATAAATTAAATATTAAGTAACCCCTGTACCCTGCCAGAATTGGCGGGGTATTTGGTATGGGGAAACTTATGCAGTTGTTGTAATGAACGGCGCGCGCTCCCTGCTTTGTGAAGGGCGTAAGAGTTCTGCCGGCCTAATATGCCATCCTAAGTTAGGTGATTGCTGGGAATTAGGAACGTTTGTTCTATTTTACCATTGCTTAAAAATCTCGATCGTGGTTATAATACAAACAAATGTTCCTGTTCTGGAGGCGGATCTTATGCAGATTCGAAACGGTCAAATGATTGAAATTGTATATATGGATAAGTCGGGGAACATATCTCAGCGGAAGATTGAGGTTTTGGGAATCAGGGACGGGCGGATCCGGGCCCATTGTCTTGCCGCCGGGGCACCTCGAGTGTTCATTGTTGCTAATATTCTCGCTTGGCAGCGGGTAGAGGAGAAGCGCTATGCCTAAGAATCGCGTTATTTTACTGTCCGACTGCCAATCCTTTTATGCAAGCGTCGAAAAAGCAGCTCATCCCGAACATCGGGATAAACCTGTCGCAATCGGAGACCCTACCCGTATGAACGGGATTGTGCTGGCAGCCTGCCCCATTGCCAAAGCTCAGGGAGTAACAACGGCATCGCGAGTGGGGGAGGCTATGACAAAATGCCCTGGGCTAATCGTCATACGTCCCCGCATGGGAACTTACATTAAGGTCTCGCTTTTGATATCAGAAATCTATCGGACCTATACGGATCTGGTGGAACCCTACAGCATCGATGAGCAGTTTCTGGATATCACAGGCTCACTCGCTTATTTTGGGGGATCACTGAAATATATGATTCAAAAAATCCAGCACCATGTTCTGCTGTCGACAGGGGTCTGGACCCGGGTAGGCATTGGATCTACTAAAGTTATGGCAAAGATGGCTACAGATAATTATGCCAAAAAGACGAAAGAGGGAATATACGAACTTACCTTCGACCAATTAGAGTCCACCCTGTGGAGACTGCCGGTCCAGGATATGTTTATGGTGGCGTCTAGAATGACCAGGAATTTCTGGCGTATGGGTATATCCACAATCGGAGATATTGCCCGGATGGAGCTGCCGGAGTTTAAACAACGAATGCGTATAACTATGGGCAAGCAAAGTGATATCCAGGCGGAATATTACTGGCAAACTGCGCGTGGGCTAGATCCTAGCCCTGTGGTCACGGGGATCCGTCATCAGATCAAATCCGTGGGGCATGGCAAGGCGCTGCGCTGGAATTTATACACCCGGCTTATAGATATCGAGGTTGTGCTGCTTGAGCTCGTCATCGAGGTGTGCCAGCGGGCACGGCGGTATCGTTACATGGGGGCTGTGGTATCTGTTTCCGTTTTGGAGACGGACGGAGAGCGTTCACACGCCTACGAGCGCCAGATGACCTTGCCCGAGCCTTCATCGTTGACGCATGAAGTAGCCGCAGCGGCGCTGAAATTGTTCGTGGACCATTGGTCCGGACTGCCTGTAGGGCGCTTAGCCATCACGTTGTCCCACCTTTCGGATGACCGTGTGGTCCAGCTTACGCTGTTCGATGACCGGGTCCGCTCTTACAATAAGGAACGGGCCATCGACGGAATTAAAGCCCGGTACGGAAACCAGGCCCTTATTAGAGCATCATCTTTACTTGAATCCGGAGTTGCCCTGGAGAGAGCTGAACAGATTGGAGGGCATTATAAATGAGTAAACTTGAAGGCAACGAACGCTGGAAAACCAAGATGATTATGACGGAGCATGTGGAACAGTACGAGGAGCAGCAGCGGGATCCCGGAGATAAAATGATAACGATCGGAGAGCGGACGATGGTACGTGACCTCATTTTGCTCCCTTACATAGATACAATGGTTGGCAAAAGCCTGAAGGAGATCGAGAACTCCGGCAATATCCTCAAACGCGCCTATTTAATGGCCGGTCAAACCATCCAGCGCCGTATCATGCGGGATACCTATCAGTTGCAAAAAGAGCTGAAGCAGCGGAATATCCGGGTACTGGCAGATGAACAGGAGGAATTCCTGGTGTATTACAAAATCTTTTGCCGGGGATATCAGGAACGCTTTGGCCTGACCCGTGATGTGATGCGTACAGAGATAAGCTTAAGGCTGACCAAGTATACAGCCGAGCTTGGGGCGGTATTAAAAGATTATTTAAAATAAACTCTTCAAAAGGTTCATGAATCAAAATTTGGAGCATTTTCAGTTTCCTGAGAAACCTGCGTGCCAAATTCCTGGAAGTCTTTAATACTCGCATAATAAGAAAATACTTTTCCTGAGACGGAAATTGATAATTGATATAATTCGGTTTCAGATTGCTGTTCCCATTTCCATTCAAATGATTCATCATAATGAGAAAAATAGCCTTCATATGAAGGCATAGGGAAATTAGTAAGCATTTCAATAAATTTATTTAAGGTAGCGTTTGTCCACCCTATATCACTAGCAATGACACTTCCGTGTTCAAAATTTGTTATTTTAAAGCTACAGCCCTGATCGGGTCTATTGTCACGACAAATAAATTCCATATTTAAAAATTTATTGGTGTCATAATGGTCCTGTAATTTAGCCATATAAATACCTCCAGTAATAGTGCAAGGACTTAGCCATTAAATAAACAAAATATATAAGATCATTGCTGATTTCTTGAATCATATCTCTTGACTTTCACTACAATTTGCAAAGCTTGAGATGCTGATATTCTGGATGTTGGCTGCCTACCTATGTATACAGTAAATTAACGAATAGTAGACGCATCAACTAAGGATTCCCGATAGTTCAATCATGTATGATTTCACTGAAGAGATTTTCAATCAGTCTAAAGTTCTCCTGTAGAGTTTTACTGCCGTCTACTTCTAATACATTTAGCTGTAATTCAAAGGCACTTTTTTGGACGAATTCTGAAAATAATGCATCGCGAGACATCCATTTGTTAAAAGCTAAAGCGGGGTTTTCAGTGTTTTGCAATATGCCTTGTATCCATTCCCTTTTGGAATATTGTTCTCTTTGAAATTGCTCTGTCGGAATAATCCAGATAGCTTTATGATGTTCATTTAAATGTGCTGATACGAGCGAAGGTAATAATTGATTGCCTTCAACAACAACAGGTTTATCTTTTCTCTTTGCGAGGTCCTTTATGACAAACGAAAAGTCCTCAATAAAAACCTGTATATACACACTTAGCTGTTCTTGGACTTCCCTTGTATAGAAAGCTTCATTAGGGCTCATCGTAGAAACTTTATGCATCGCCGGGTACTCACTAGTTGAAACATCCTGCAAATGTCTATCAAAATATTCATCACATGAATATAGCTCCAATTCGTACTTTTCTGCATACATTTTTGCTAGTGTGCTTTTACCAGCACAAGAGGAACCACCTATCCAATAAATAACTTGATTATTAAGCATTGTTTCCCACCTCAAATGTTTTAACTATTGCTCAGCTTAGCAACTTCGCCAACTTATTCGTTAGATGATACGAATTCTCCTCTATATTTTAGAACATAGACACGACGCTAAACTGCCGGTTAGAGCTTAATGAATCTTTTTCATCGAGAGTTATAGCGCTTGTTACCGACCAACAAGAGCAACATTAGGAGGGCATTTAATAAAACCATAGAGAAAGTCGGTCTAAGAAAATGAAATTTCATGGTATGCGCCATACGCATGCAACACCCAGTATGCAGAAAGAAACAGCTGAACAGCTTGGCAGAGCCTTATATGGAAATTAGCTCTTTCACAGGTTCTAACACCTCAAATTCCATATTTACAACCTGACTTCCAAACGTATTTTCACAATATTACCAATAGGCTATATTAAAGTAAAACGAAGGGATGTACATGGACATACCGAGGTTAAGATTGACGATGCGGTGTACGCGGTTATTGATATGTTTTTCGCGACGACAAGCCTGAAGAGACAATTGCGGGGGCAACGATCCAAGAGGCAACAGCGAGAATGATTGCCGCCTCAGCCGAAGAAGGTCACTTACGTTTTATAGAGGTGTTTGAAAACGGAGAGAAGATTGGGGAGTTTGGGTATCGGGGAGATGAATAAAACATACAAAGTCATGGAGAGCGATACCGACTTTCTGGCTGCTGCCCTGGCACAGTCTAAGGTATCTGTATGGTTCCAGCCTGAAGATGATCCAGAAGGAACATATCATGGATTATGGCGGGATAGTAGAGGGATATTCCCCGAATAGTATCAAGATAGCCGGTGGACGGTTTATCCGGGAACGATTTGAATTCAGAGCATACATAAAATAACCCGCCGGGCTTGTGCCTGACGGGTTATTCCTGTTTATACAAGAGATCTCGGGAGATCCCCTAGTTTCTGTAACTGATATTTTTTAGCCGAATAACCTAGACAGCAGAATAATCTCTGCCAATCGAATGATGCGACGTCTTCTACGCCCTCTAATGATGGAACTTAGAATAAGAAAATCTGTGCCAACCGATAAGAGAGTTCCGGTATAAATACTGCCAGTGGTTGTCACCTGTATGGTTTTTCCCTGTAGTAATTTGGCTTGTTTGCGAAAGTTCATGGTTTATTCCCCCTTTCTTTTACTGATATGGAACATGTAATAGGTTATTCCTGATCAGTAAATCTTGAAAGGTATAGACGTGGAGAAAGTAAACCGTATCTCACCGTTTGAGGTTGGGGTGGAGGATTTACTTCTACCACTGCAATTCTGGTTCTGTTCATATTGCTGGTAATCATCTCTAAATCATTCTTGATTTAATCTTCAAAACTAATAACCGAACCTATGTTCATTCCACCAGCATCCAACGTTGGCGGATTTACTAAATAGAGAAAATGGTAATGAAGCTAGGTTCACTCGTAGTTGCTCTAATCGGGTAGCAGTGTCAGTTGCTCCGTCGAATGCCCTAACCCTAACTAGTCGGCGGGCTTTTTCTGGTTATAAGATAAACTCTGAAAATACTGGACTCCGTAGCATGCCGCATTTAGTCCAATTCCTCATCCTTCCTTGGCGCGAAGCCGGGACTCCAGATGTACAAACTCCTTATCCTCCCCAGTCACCAACTGGCCGGCCACGCCTCGGAACGCCTGCTTATGCAGCGCGGATGCCCCAAGCTCGATAATTCCCGCAGGGCGTAGCCACAATACCTTCCATACCCCGCGTTGGTAGTGATGATATCGCTCTTTTCTAGCGTGCCATATTACACTAAACAAACTAAGAGTGGAAGTTTTATAACGGAAGGCTTCGCCTTCGGCGTTTGTTTCCGCCTTCCATACGTCACCATCGGCATTACTAAGCTTAAACTACTTCTCTAAAGCTCTCAAAGCTTTTCAGTTCTTCAACTACTCATACTGTAGACGTGTTTACAGCAATGCTTCAAAACGACAACATGATTCAATCTGAGGGGTTCTACGCATCTTTGTTGGGTTCAAAACCTTCGGGAAATGCTATAATTATAATGAATGGAGCTGATGCCGATGGATTTGCTTGACCCACGTGTGGATTTTGTATTCAAACGGATATTTGGCAGCGAGAATAACAAGGATGTGCTGCTGGCGTTTCTTAACCGCATTTTTACGGAAGCTGGCGAGCCGCCGTTGACTGAGATCATCCTGATGAATCCTTATACGGATAAAGATGATCCACTCGACAAACAGTCCATCTTCGATGTTTACGCCAAGACTTCTGAAGGCAAGCTGATTGATATAGAGATGCAGTTGTTTAATAAGTACGACATCGAGAAACGGACGCTCTTTTATTGGAGCAAACGATATGCGAGTCAACTCAGCGAGGGAGACAAATATCCGGAGCTGAAGAAATGGGTGACGATTAACATTTTAAACTATTCGTTCTTGAAGAATGAGCAATATCATAACGTATTTCATCTGCGGGAAGACCGGACGGGGATATCCTTAATTGACGATATTGAGGTGCATTTCCTGGAGTTGCCGAAGTTAGATGAGCATAGCGTTCCGTCTGAGGGTGGACTGATCAATTGGCTGTTGTTCTTAAAGGGTGCCGATACATCACACTGGGAGGTGCTGAAGATGAATGAGCCTGGATTGGAGAAGGCAATGGATACTCTGCAATATTTGAGTCAAGATTCAGAAGCCAGACGGTTGTATGAGGCCAGACAGAAGTACTTGCATGACGAAGCTTCCATGTTGGGAAGTGCCGAAATGGCAGGTGTAAAGAAAGTGGCCAAAAATATGCTTGCTATGAATATAGACATAAAGACTATTACAAAGGCCACTGGATTAACAGAGCAGGAGATCAGTGCTTTGAGGAAGTAAAAATGTGGGAGCATCCTATTAGCGGATGCTCCCTTTCTTTTGCGACATCTAGGCGGTGATCTTCCTGCTTACCTACTGCATCCACCAAGAAGTATCTTGCCTGTGGGGGGCTTCTAGAGTGACATCAAAACTGTAACTACGTAGAAGCTTATGTGCCGTTATCTTCGGACAGGTGTTCGACTCCTCTCGGCTCCATATGGAGTGAAGTAGATACCTTAAATAGTGTCTTTTTTCATGTTTTCAAAGGGGAATATGGGATGCTGAGGGCCGTGATAGCATTCAGCCCTTGCATTTGGTTTTCCTGATGATGCAGGTAACATTTTAAAATAAGAGTTTTAATAATATAATCTTCTAGTGGAACTGTATTTCAGTTTTCAAGATAGAGGTGAAGTTATGGATAACTATTGGTCAACCCTTGTTCAAGGCCCTAAGACTTTGGACTATACAAGGGAGCTCAGATTTAGCGATGAACGAAGGGATTGTTTTATCAAAGCATTGGGACTACAGCCTGGAATGAGTATTGTCGATCTTGGATGTGGTCCTGGAACATTGACCAGAAAAATATCGAAGTGGCTAAATCATGATGTTTCTCTCATGGGCATTGATCGCGATTCTGCTTTTATTGAGTACGCCAGTAAAGAAGCTCGAGAGCAAGGTATGAATAATATTACATACATCCAAGGAGATATACTTAAAGTTCCGCTCCCCTCTGATTCTGTTGATGCGTGCATATCGCATACTGTGATTGAGCATGTTCCCAATCGTGATTTCTTGCTTGAACAACAGCGGATATGTAGATCAGGAGGTACGGTCTCAGTGATGAGTTCTCGACCTGAGAAAAGCATTATCTCCACGCCGTTGTCTGCTTCACAAGCACAGATGTCAGTCAGGGAACAGGAGTTATGGAAACCGATTCATGAAATCTGGTCCAGGAAAGATTCTTCAAGAGGAATTGGCAATTATGCATTAGACCCTTCATTATTACCGTTGCTATTCGAAGAACTTGGTTTTGTTCATATTGAAGTGGACGCAATTACTTTGCCGGTGGTCCTGGATAACTCGAGCACTTCCAGCGAGCAAAAGCTAAGAATGGTAGAGTTAGAGCGACAGCAGGCCATAGAAGGACTAGAGATTGGTTTAAACCAACTTGATGAAGAATATGAACATGCTGGGGAGCTCGGATTGCTGATCCACCAACGTTATGATAAGCGTAAAGACCTAGTCATAAGCCAGAAAAGAGTATGGGATTTTCAAATTTATATGCTGTTTGTAGTGCGTGGAATGAAACCATGATCATCCAATACCCAAGATTGATATTTGAGCAATAAATTCTCCAATAAGGGTTCAGTCTGTAATAATAACGGATGGAGCGGATGGCGATGGATTTGCTGGACCCACGGGTAGATTTTGTATTCAAACGGATATTTGGCAGTGAGAACAATAAGTGTACTGCTGGCGTTTCTTAATCGTATCATTTTGATCTTAAAACTTCGATAAGCTAATGCTCGCTGGTGACGGACTAGTGGAGGCTGCATAGACTAAATCTGCTGTTTATCAACTGTTGCTCATCATCAGTATTCCTCATTTATGAGTATTCCCCTTAAATATCAAAGTATGAAGCTTGAGCTTCTTCAGTTTCGATTTAGATAAATAAGCGATCTTCCGAAAATCAGGGAGGCCGCTTATTTTATTTGTGCAGATTTATACGCTCCGTGACCACAAAGGGTCAACGGTTTCTTTGGCATGTCTATTTTCTATCCATAAAAAACAAAAAATCCTTGAATATCAAGGCTTTTTGCGTATAGGACGGAGGGGTTCGAACCCATGACCCCTACCCTAGAGAAAGTTGGTCTAAAGAAAATGAAGTTTCATGGTATGCGACATACGCATGCAACCCTACTGCGGTTACAAGGTGTTAATCCTAAAGTCGTATCTGAACGTCTAGGTCATGCTTCAGTGAAAATTACCCTCGATGTGAGCCTTATATGGAAATTAACTCATCCATAAAATGATACAAATAATTAATCCGACCAAATTATATTTTGGTCTATTTGTGCTTCCCAGAAGTACAAATCGTATATGGACAAATGGTTTTATTCAAAATATACCTAGAACGATATCTCAACCCATTGTATAGTTGTAAATATGTCCCAAATAGGAGTTGTCAATAATGGTTAAAGTATTGGAATATTTTGATGAAGCTATTTGACTTACCAAGGTTTTAAATTGCTGTTTTGGATAATTCTTAAGAGGAAATAGACTGGGAGCTGTCCTATTAGAACATGCCATCAGAGAGATAAGAAAATTAGGATTATCTAAACTTTACCTCTGTACTGATTTAGAAGGTTATAAAGGTATATGAAGCAACAATCCATTCAACATACAGGGAATGATAAAATAACCTGCATAAAATGGCTAAAGCAGGATTGGCATCTGTATCTTTGTTACATTTTCTGAAAAGGAGTGACCTTATGAAATATATCAGAAAAGAATTTAAAGATCGTGATTTTTTAAGAATTAGAGATTTTTTGAAAAACTCCTGTCAACATACCCCCTTTCGGAAAAATTGGTTAATAGACCGTTGGATCTTCAATCGATATTGGGGACAAATCATGCATGATACCTTTCATACTTGGCCAGAAACTGTTGGATTATGGGAAGATGAGAACGATGACATAGTTGCAATTGTGAATTCGGAAGGAGACAGGATAGGGAGAAAAACGGGCGCAGCATTTTTCCAGCTTGCGGACAAAGAATTCTCAAATGAATTCCTTAATGAGTTGGTCGATCATGCGGAAAAGAAATTAGCTCTACAGAATGAGTCAGGATGGTCCATCGCTCTTAGAGTAAACGAAGATTCATGGCAGCTTAAGGAAATTTTGAGAAACAGAGATTATATGCTACTCGAATGGAGAGAAGCTATGTCCAGCATGAACCTGGCTGATGAGTTTAAAGCGGAACTGCCAGATGGATTTAGGATTGTCGACGCGAATGAGATTAACGATTATCAGAAAGGCTTTGCACATGGAAGAGCCTTTGGTTACTATAAGCAAGATATTTCAGATGATGATGATGCGGAACGTTGCTTTAGATCTTTAAGAAAGGCGCCTGGTTATTTGCCGGAATTGGATTTAGCCATAGTTGATCAGTTTGATGAGGTTGCTTCATTTGCCAACGTCTGGTACGACGAATTGAATCAAATAGGAATATTAGAACCGGTAGGAACTATACCCAAGTACAGAAAAATGGGTCTTGGAAGAGCAGTTATTTACGAAGGAATTGATAGAGTCAAGAAAAAAGGCGCGGATAAGATGTATGTCGGTTCTGATCAACAGTTTTACCTTTCCATAGGATTCTTAGTAGAATATTCAAAAGAAATATGGCAAAAAGATTTTATATAAATAAATTGTGATAAAGTAAGACTACGCTTACGGGAAACGAGAGTTTAATCTTACAGTGGAAGACTAATTCTTTATTTTCTTCGAACAATTAAAGCCGCTGTAATGAACAAAACATAGAAAAGCCGACCCATTGCGGTCGGCTTTTCTCATCTACATGAATTTAATTTATCCAAGAGTAAAACCCACTGATAAAGTAATGCTTACCCTAAAATCTCTCTAAAAAAACTATTCTTGACCAAAGACTTATTTTACTCCTCTTGCCACACTCCAACTTATCCCTAAACAAACAAAAAACCCTTGAATATCAAGGGTTTTTCTCTATAGGACGGATGGGGTTCGAACCCATGACCCCTACCCTGTCAAGATAGTGCTCTCCCGCTGAGCTACCGTCCTGCAACGAAATTTATAATACCACAGGATGTAAGGTAAAGGCAATATTTTTTTCGGGAACGGTTCTCCGGATTAGAGAGGAGCTATGGAATGCCCATGATGCGGTGCCGGTTTCTTCTATTAATAGAGTCTGAATTCCGTTCCCTTCCGCAGCTTGATTGATGGTAATCGGTTGCTGGAGGTTTTTTTTGTCTCGTTCTCCTGCTCCCTCCGGAATAGTGGAATCACTGCCGTCAACATGATAATCTTGAATCAAACGAAGAAAAGGAGCAAAGAATTTGCCAGAGCCCAATGAACAAAAGAAAAAAACTTCCGCCGGACTAAAATGGCTGGGAGGCGGGGCAGCTATGCTGCTCCTGAAAGGAAAGGCGATACTGTCACTTTTAAAGCTGGGGAAAATCGCCGGTCCGCTGATATCCATGATGGTTTCCGTATGGGCCTATGCACTGATCTATCCTTGGCAATTCGCCATCGGATTTGTCCTGCTGCTGTTTGTCCATGAGCTCGGACACGTAATCGCCGCCAAGAGGATTGGTCTGCCGGTGAGTGCTCCGTTGTTCATCCCTTTTCTGGGGGCTTTAATTACCATGAAAAAACAGCCGCTGGATGCAAAAATGGAGGCTTATGTAGCCTTTGGCGGTCCGCTTTTGGGCAGCGCAGGAGCGGCAGTTGTTTTTGCATTCGCCTATTATTATCACAGTCCGCTGTTGTATTCGCTGGCCTATATCGGATTTCTCCTCAACCTTCTGAATTTGCTGCCGATCCATCCACTGGATGGAGGGCGTATTGCGACTGCGGTCACGCGCTGGCTCTGGCTGGTAGGGCTGATTGGCGGTTTGGGTGTGATTCTGTACCTGAAGTCGATCCTGTTCCTGATTATCTGGGTGCTGTTTGCCTATGATTTGTACAAGAAATATATCAGCCGGCGCAAGAACAGTCAGGTGAGAACGGTTGTTTTCAGATTCCTGATTCCTGTAGAGCATTTGCGGGAACAAGGGTATCTGATTCCGGGGCCCGAACACAAAAGGGACTTGCCGTTTACTACCTACAGTGATCTGGAGCGCCAGCAATATCTCGGCATCCGTTACGAAAGCCTGGATTATTACGGAACCGCCAGACTTCCTGTACAGTGCATCATTGAGAAGGTCAAACTGACCGGACTTGACCAGGTGACTGCAGAGAACGGACTGCACTTGAATGCACAATGTGAGGTCCAATATACGGTATTTGAGAACGATAAATATTATGAGGTGCCGGCTAGCTCGCGCTGGAAATTCGGTGCAGCCTATTTTGCACTTGCAGGATGTATCGGCTTCCTGATGTACCTGGTGCATGTAGTGGGAAATGTAAATCTGTGATCCCCCGTTTAGCAGCACTCCAAACCGTCAAAGCTGTAAAAAGCTAAAGGATAGGAGGAGTATGCTTATGAGCAGAAGATTACTGGTGAGAGCCGCAGTCTGTTTGCTTGTGCTTATGGGAATGGCGGGATGTGCGGTTCGGGATGAGGCGCCCGGAGTGGTGGAGCTCCACCGGATGTCTGACCTGGAAGGGCCGCTTAACCCGGCCGACAACAGGCTGTCCCCGGTACTAGAGGATGTATATAGCCGTTCAATCCCGGAAGATGTCTATTCCACGCAATAGCGGCGTCTGGAAGGCCTGCTTTCTTGCTCTGTACAGAGAAATGGAATTTCTGTATAATGGGTCAACTATCATTTTGACCTATGGAGAGGAGACCCAAAAGACAATGGCAGCAGAAATTGTACATGTAACTACAGATGAACAACTCCAAATGGGGCTGGATATCCGTAAAAAGGTATTTGTAGAAGAACAGAAGGTTCCAGTGGAAGAGGAACTTGATGAATATGATGTAGTGGGGGACAACGCCCATCATATGCTTCTTGTGGATGAGGGGATTCCGGTAGCAACTGGAAGACTGATCTATTATAAAGCCGGAGCGGCCAAAATGCAGCGGATAGCCGTCCATAAAGCTTATCGCAGCAAGGGGTACGGAAGGGTTCTTTTACTGGCGCTGGAAGAGCTGGCCCGGGAGATCGGTCTTGAAGCCTCCATTCTGGACGCCCAGTGCCACGCAGAAGAGTTTTACAAGAAGCTGGGTTACAAGGTAATTTCCCAGGAGCCTTTCTATGATGCCGGTATCCTGCATGTGCGGATGGAAAAGGCGCTGTAAACGGGCAAGTGGGTACATACTATGTTGCTTCGGAGGACACGCTAAGGTGAGTCTGACCATGGACAATCCAAATGCGAAGGAGCAGATTCCAAATGAGCAGTACACGCGAACGGTTTATTGCGGCTCAGCGTAACGGTGACGGAGATTTGACCAGCTTCCAGACCTCTTCAGGGCGGGTGCTGGATTATCAGCAGGCGTTGCAGGAGGTTCAGGCAGGCACTATTGCCGGAGTGAATGTGTTCAAAGGTAAAGATGGCGAGATGTATATCCGCGGAGATGCGGACGGCGATCCCACCAACAATCTGGATCAGCTTCCGCAGTTTTAAGGCGGTATAGATAGGAACGGCCGGACAGGCGTACGTTGACGCTGCTGCCCGGCCGTTTTTGTATGTCAAACTCCATTAAAGGCTATAGATCCTGTGCTGTTCCAAAAACTCCATTTCTCCCGTCAGGCCTTCAAAACCCGGCTTCTCATCGCTGTAATGCATCAGCAGAATGAGTTTCCGTACTTCCTCCGGCAAGGACATCAGCTCTTTGAGGGTAGTGTGGACCTGCCCATGTCCGCGAAGTTGGCAATCATGCAGAATTCTTGCGATCCCGCGCTTACGGACAAGGCTGAGCAGAAGCTCAGGCTGAAAGGTCAGATCCGCACTGTAAAAAACCTTCTCATTCAGCAGTAGTGAATAGCTGTCCCTTCCGGGGATATGCGGTGTACGAATCAGCTCCACAGTTAGTGCGGGCGACAAAGGATAGGGGATACCCGGTTCAAGCGGTTTGATATCAAAAACATCGGACAGGGACCGGTTACCCTCCTCATGAAGTTTATGAAGCAAAGGGTGCTGCCATAACGGTTCTATCAGGGTCTCTGCCAGCAGCAGTGTCATTTTGCCGCCGTGTGGTTCCCGGTTGATGGTATGGGCCAGATTTTCCAATCCGCCGATATGATCGCCATGAATATGAGTGATCAGTGTTTCGTTCACCTCATGGAAAGATTTCCCTAGTGCCTTCATAGCCTTGGGTGCGGTCACTCCACAGTCGATCAGCAGTGTATATCCGTTAACCTGAAGCAACGCGTTGTTATTATAGTATTTTGTGGAAAAGGCATCCCCTGTGCCCAACATTTGCAAGTCAATTGTCATGGTGAAAAACCCTCCTGGAATTCATAGCCGAATCTATTTATTCTATCGTATCATTCTTCACAAAAGGAATGAAATAATTCCCTGTCATTCCGCAACTTGTCGCAATTTTTACAGTATACATTAACAGCATGAATTACTTGGAGGGTCTCTAGTGATGAGATGGAAAAAAATAGCGCTGTGTATGGTTGTGTTTTCCTTAATGGGCGGTTCATTATTATTTGCAGATGCCGTTAATCAGAAGATCAGAGTATGGAGCAACGGCAAGGAAATATCGGATGGCGGTTACTTGATTGACGGCAAAGCCTACATTCCCGCCAGAGAAGCAGGGGGTATTGTCAGCTGGGATGGTTCTGGTAAACTGAGCATCCTGAGACCCAATGTGCATATTGTTCTGTTTAAAGGTGATAATGTTTTTGGCAATGTGAATGTAGGCAAGCTAAAGATCAAGGTGTTGACCCAGGTAGACAGTCTGACCGAGGATGTTGCGGCGGTAAAGGTTGCGATCACGGACCCGTCGGGCAACGTGAAGGATATCCAGTCCCAGGAACTGGGCGGCTCGAAGAAAGAGGACTTCTGGTTTCCGACTTCGGAGTTCACCTATGATTTCAAGGATTCCGGAAAATACCGGGTTGGCTTCTATATCAAACCTTCCAAAGGTACGGATTATGTACTTGTGTCAGAGAAAGTAATCACTGCGCTGGATTGATCAATTCAGAGCACCCTCAAATTGACCTTGCTTATCTTACGTGTTACGATACCAAATGTAGGATAATTCAATTCAAAGTGAGGTATTACAATGAGCGATCACAAACATGAGCATGGCCATGAACATGGTGAAGCATGCGGTTGCGGACATGATCACGACCATGAGCACGAGGAGTTTGTGCTGACCTTGACGAACGAGCAGGGCGAAGATGTGGAAATGGTGCTGGTGGAAACGTTCGACGTAGGCGAGAAGTTATATGCACTGCTGCTGGAACGCGAAAACCCTGAGGCAGACGGCATCATTCTGCGCATGGAAGAAGAAGATGAAGAAATGGTGCTTTACAACATTGAAGATGAAGCTGAATGGAAAGCTGTTGAAGAAGCTTACAACGAGCTGCTTGCCCAGCAAGAATAGATTTCATGAAGCAAAGTGGGCCTCTCGATATTGGACAAGACCTGCGAGGCTTGCATACAAAAACCCGATACTGAAGAAGTATCGGGTTTTTGTATGTTGAATGTATGAAGGGGAGGCGATCAGGAGATCGGGTCCGCCTCCACGATGACTTTGACGTTCGTGATACTGCGGTCCTCCGGACCTTTGACCGGCAGCCCGATTTCCACATGATCGATGATATAATCGATGTTATCCTGGGTAATTACTTCACCTGGGAGCAGAATCGGAATCCCCGGAGGATATACGTAAATGAATTCTGCGATGATGTAGCCAGCGGATTCACGGAAAGGAACCAGCTGGGTATCGGCATAGAATGCATCCCGCGGAATCAGTGCCAGTTGCGGAATTTCCGGCACCTGCACCTTGAGCTCATAGATTTCACCTTTGCTGTAATGAATGGCAGAGAGTACTTTCAGTGCGGCAATGAGCTTATCTACCGATTCCTGGGTATCTCCTGGCGTAATCAGGCAAAGAATGTTATACATGTCGCTAAGCTCAACTTCAATGTTGTATTTCTGGCGCAGCCAGTTCTCGGTTTCGTAACCGGTGATGCCGAGATGGCGCACATGGATGTTCAGCTTGGTCGGGTCAATATTGAACGTTGCTTCCGTACCCAGAATTTCTTTGCCGAAGCTGTAGAGGCCTTCAATGCTGTTAATGGTATCACGGGCATAGTTCGATAGGGCAATGGTTCTTGCAGCCATCTCGTGGCCGTTCAGGGCCAAATTACGTCTGGAGGTATCCAGGGATGCCAGCAGGATGTATGAAGTTGAAGTTGTAGTCAGCATGCTGAGAATGGTTTGAACCCGCTGCGGGTTGACCAGGCCGGTCTTGGCATTCAGGTTGAGCACCGAGCTCTGTGTCATGGAGCCGCCAAGCTTGTGTACACTGGTGGCTGCCATATCCGCTCCGGCCTGCATGGCCGATACCGGGAGATCCTCATGAAAATGAATCAATACTCCATGTGCCTCGTCCACCAGTACGGGAACGCCGTAACTGTGGGCCAGGTCGACAATCGAACGCAGATCGGCACAAACGCCAAAATATGTTGGATTGATAACAAGTACACCCTTGGCATCGGGATGGCGCCTTAAGGCCTTCTCGAGTGCGCTGGTGGTAATACCGTGGTCTATCCCAAGATTCTCATCCTGTACAGGAGAGACAAAAACAGGCTTGGCTCCGGAGAAAATAATCGCTGACATCACGGATTTGTGAATGTTGCGCGGTACAATAATTTTGTCTCCTTCCGAGCAGACAGAGAGGATCATAGTCATGATGGCATTGCTCGTGCCTTGTACGCTAAAATAGGTATAGTCGGCGCCGAAAGCCTCCGCAGCCAGTTTTTGAGCTTCAAGAATTACGCCGGTAGGCTGATGAAGATCATCAAGCGGTGCGATGTTGATCAAATCTATGGATAGAGCGTTATCGCCGATAAACTCACGGAATTCGGCATCGGTTCCTAGCCCCTTCTTATGCCCGGGAATATGAAATTGAACTGGATTTCCGGCGGCATGCTTTTTGAGAGCGGTGAAGAGGGGAGTTACATGTTGATCCATTTAATGCTGTCACAACCTTTCGTGAAGAGTAATTTTTTCAAGCAAGCATCAGTATAACAAATCAATCACCATAATACTAGGATGTGATGGAATGTCTGGCAAAGTAGCTGAACGTATGCATATCAATTTAGCCTCTCCGTTCATTATGGAGATGTGGGTAATTATTTTTCTGGTGGAATTTGTAAAAGGATCACTACTGGTAGCCCTTCTGCCGGTTTATATGGAGAATATCCTTGGACTTTCAGTAACAGTCGTTGGCTTCTCGTTTGCAATGCAATACCTGGGAGACAATCTGTTCCGCAGCCCGTCGGGCTGGGTCATGGAACGCATTGGATACCGCTGGACGATGACAGGGGCTCTGCTGCTGATTCTGGTGGCGGTTGGACTGATCATTTATGCCAAAGATGCACTTTGGTTATCTGTTGCCTGTCTGATTCTGGGCATTGGCACCTCACCGCTCTGGCCTTGTACCATGACTGGTATTACCGAGCTGGCCGGTTCGACGAAAAGCGGAAGCAGCGGGGCGGCCATGGGTGCTGTGGAGATGGCCTCACTAGCTGGAACCGGGATCGGCCCCATCACAGTCAACTTTCTGATGGATCATGGCGGACAGAGCTACCGGGCCGTGTTTCTGGTGCTTATGGGCTGTGCCGCAGCTGTCGCGGCCGTTGCACTGCTGCTGCCGTCAAGGATAGGAAGTCATGCGCCTCATGCGGTTGTGCGGGATCGGGGAGAAGAGGGAGCGGCGGTCGTGGGCAGACGGATGAAACCGCTGGAAAGTCTGAAGCGGACATGGCATCAGGTCAGAACCTCGCTGAAGGTCAGCCGCTTGTTGTTTCCTGCACTCTTTCTGCAGGCCTTTGCGATAGGCCTCATGACCCCTGTAGTCACCCTGTTTGCCCGTTCCGAGCTGCATGTGACGCCGAACCAATTCAGCCTGCTGCTGATTGCAGGGGGCGGCATTACCGTACTGGCACTGATTCCGGCCGGCAAACTGGTGGACCGGATCGGAACAACCATTTTCCTGAACATCGGATTCCTGCTCGCCGCGGGCTCGCTAGCCTTTTTTTCACAGGTGCGCTGGCTGCCGCTCGCCTTCTGTGCAGTAGCGCTTGTAGGGATCAGCTATGCCTTGATTCTCCCGGCCTGGAATGCTTTTTTGGCCAAGCAGGTACCTAAGGGAGAGAGAGGAACCGTATGGGGACTGTTCCTGACGCTGCAGGGCTCCGGTATGGTGGCTGGTCCTGTGATCTCAGGGAAACTCTGGGATTCAGTAGGGCACAGCGCTCCCTTTCTGGCCAGTGCTTTTGTTATGGTGCTGCTGTTCGGGCTGCATCTGCTTATTGTCCATAGAACCGGGCGGAAGACCTGGACAAGCTAGATGTGATTAGATATAGTATTTAAAAACTGCAAAAGCCGCTGGCCACCGGAGAATTCCGGAAGCAGCGGCTTTTTTGCCGACTAGAAGCGGGCAGAACAGGCACTAAGCAGAGAATGACAACGCACGGAAATTTAGAAGGACATGCGGTAGAGCGGAAGCAGAGTCTCGAAAGTCTGCCGGACTACGGTGAGAAGTTTACCGCCATCGGATAACAGCGGGTCCTCTCTATCGATGCGAAGTCCGCACGTGACCTCGGCTTTCTTAACCTCCTTAAGCTTGCGCGAGAGCTCGGTGAATGCGGGCTTACCCATGCCGGCATGCGGTATTCCCTTTGAATCCAAATGATCTGTGGACCAGAAATACCCGCCTGGAAGCTCTGATTGGATGTCGTCCATGTTCCGGAGCAGCGCTTCAGCAAAAGTCACTTTATTAGTGCTTTCATAAATGATGGCAAACACAATAAAGAGATGGCTCTGAAACATGCCAACCTGAAAATGCGGCAGCGCCTTGTATCCCCTTTTATTCGGACCCCATGCCACCCAGGTATCATTCGGCGCATGAACGGTCCGGCGGGCATGTCTGGCTACATGCGGGAACATTTCCTCCCCCGTAAGTGAGGATAATAGAGGGGCGACTTCATCGCCCAGCTCGTTCAGCTTAGGCCGGACTCTTGCGATCAGCGCATTCATGCGCGGATCCAGACCGTCAATCTGAAATACATCAAAATCATCAGTGGTAAATCCTTGAAATGGCATTGCAGCGTCTCCTCGTATGAATAATGGTGAGATATCATAAAACAGCAGATTAAAGTCTGCATAGCCCTCTGTACTTGCATTACAGACAAGTTATTTGGAGCAAAACTGAAGTAAAGCGTTTGGAAAAGGTGGAAAGCGGGTAAAAATAGTCAATAAACCAAGTTACCGCTACATAAAATGAAGTATAAAATAAGAGCAAGACGAACGCAAAGTTTTATAAAGCAGGTTGAGGTCCGGCAGTCGGTTCTGCTCTAAGTTAAGCTAATGAAGCTGGCTTTGCTGTAACAAAGCAGTTAGGGGGGAGTGCCGTGAACAAAAACGACGAAGTCGAGTATTGCAATCTGGAGCTGCGCTTTGACAGACAGCATCTCCAGGATCTGATCAAGGACTTGATTAAGGAAGGCTATTCCCTTTATTGGAGCGAGAATGAAACGGTTTTTCTTATCTCGGTGCGCACCGGCCGCAAGCTTGTGAAGCTGCGTTTCCAGCGGATTAAGGAAGGCTTCAAACTGGTGGGAGATTATATGATCCGTGATGCGCGCCTGTCTGAGTGGATGGAGAAGCTGATTGGTGATATGCGGGGGCATGCCGTCGTTAAGCGGTTTCGCGACCGCCAGATCATTATTGAAAATATTTTGTTCGGCGAAGTGATCCGGCTGGTGGAAATCTCCGGCTACCAGCAGCGCGTGCTCTACCAGAAAGGCCCGCTGCTCTCTGATCAGGAGCTGACAAAGCTGTTCTTCTCTGTGGATGGGGAAGAGCGGATCCGCGACCGCAGGCTAGAGGTGGATGAGGTTCTGGACCAGCTCCACAAGGCCATTCAGGCCAAGGATACGGAACGGATAGCAGCATGCAAAGCCAGGCTTCTGGTATTGACAAGGGAACTGAATATGCTTGAATGGTGATACAGCCGTAATTCAGATTAGGCCAGGGCATCCCGCTTAAGGGGTGTCTTGTTTACTTACTGGGCAGTTAAAATCAGCGGTCCGTCCGGCGTGATAGCGATCGTATGCTCATATTGCGCTGACAACTTGCCGTCGGCCGTTCTTGCCGTCCATTCATCGTCGTCAATCGTGATATGGAACGTACCTTCGTTGATCATCGGTTCAATCGTAAACACCATGCCTTCCTTTAACCGAATGCCTTTGCCGGCTACGCCGATATGCTCGTAGCTCGGCTCCTCGTGCAGACTCCGCCCGATCCCGTGCGCCAGCAGATCGCGTACGACTGAGAACCCGTTCGCTTCCGCATGCTGTTGAATCGCCGACGTTATGTCGCCGAGCCGGCCCCCGGGGAGTGCCCGGGCGATCCCCAGCTCCAGACATTCCTTTGCCACCTTCATTAATTTTTGCGCCTCCGGCCGGATAGTGCCCACCGCATAGCAGTAGCACGAATCGCCGAACCATCCGCCATATTCCACGACAATGTCGAGCTTCAGTAAATCGCCGTCCATAAGCACCCGGTTCGAAGGAATACCGTGGGCCACCACATCGTTGACCGAAATGCAGGTTTCGGCGGGGAAGCCGTTGTACCCTTTGGTAAACTGCTTGCCGCCCAGCTTGGTGATATGCCCTGCAACAAAGTCATTGATTTCCCGGGTGGTGATCCCCGGCTGGATCAGTTTGGTTACCTCGCGGTAGCAGTCCGCGATGATTTGGCTCGCCGGCTTCATTTCTTCGATTTCCCTGGGTGATTTTAAAATAATCATCTTGTATTTGTTCGCTCCTTTTCCATTTTACAGTTTTAAAAACAGGACGATATCCCTGGCCTCCTCATGCAGCTTTCCGCGGCGAAGCGAAAGCGAGGCGCAGCCGACCAAGGCGGCCAGCAGCATTTCCGCGCGCTGTAGCCGATACGGCAGCTCCGCCGTGTCTCCTCCGGGAGCGGCAGCCCCATCCGCCGCACGCCCGGATTCCAGCAGCTTGGCCAGCGGCGCGAGCACCTCCCGGCGGAAAGCGGCCGAGAGCAGGGCCGAGCGTGCTTCAGGCAGCGAGGCAAAGCCCTCACCGGCCAGCTTATGCAGCAGGTACAGGGCGTGGTCCTCCGCCCAAAGCTGCAGCAGCCGGACACTGGCAGCGGCGACGGGGCCAAGCTCTGCGGCAGCGGCCGTTTCGGGGTTTCGGCTTCGGGAATCCGCCGCAGCCGAGTTTCCCGTGTCCGCCGCAGCAGCTAAGCCCAAATGCCCGCCCGCCGGCGTTTCCAACGAAGCCGAAGCGCGCGTGACCTCCAGCGGAACCTTTAGTGGAGCCGCCAACGGGGGCTTCAGCGGAGCCTCTAACGCGGCCTCCAGCCCTTCCCCGGACCGCTCCAACGCGTCCCATAGCAGATCGTGGAGCAAATCGCCCTTATTGCTGTAATAATGGTACACCGTGCCATAGCCGAGTCCCGCCTGCGCGGCCACATCGCGGATTTCCAGTAAAAGCCCTTTATTCAAAAAGACATCGGCAGCCGCTTTACGGATTTGTGCCAGACGCCGCAGCCGGATATCTTCGTTTTGTTCCTTCGTGCGTGGAGTCATCTCGTCCGTTCACCTCTTTTATTATTGACCTGCTCTTATGTCAATATAAAACATCGGCTTAAGAATAACAAGAGTTAGCTGGAGGATTTCCGGCTCAACCTGGAAGTGGTGCTTGATCAACGGATTTGCCTCGAATGAGCGAACTGTTTGGAACATTGCTGCGCTAATGGTCAAAGCGCTTAATCAGCCCCATTAACGGAGGTTTCTTTACTAACGGTTGTATGCGCACTTATTTGGCGTCGCTCACAACCATTAGATTTTTATCCCGCTTTCACGCACCCGCATACTCGTTTGGGCAAGGACCGGTTTCGGTTTTGAACGGGGGTTCACTTCTGGCGGCAAAAACGTTAAAATACTCGTTGTGAGCAATTTCCACGATTTACGCAGGAATTTGTCAATGAAATTGATCGTTTTCAAGCAGGCTGAACTTTGCTGTCTCTGATAAAGGATGGTATTCTAATACTGCGAGAAATGGATTTCACAAAAATATAAGATGCAAAGGGTGGAGAACCAGATGGCAAAACAACAAATCGGTGTGATTGGCTTGGCAGTAATGGGTAAAAACTTGGCTCTTAACATCGAGAGCAGAGGCTTCACAGTATCGGTATATAACCGTTCCCCGGAGAAGACTCATGACCTTATCAGCGAAGCGGAAGGCAAAAACCTTGTAGGTACTTTTTCCATCGGGGAATTTGTTGAATCGCTGGAAGTGCCGCGTAAAATTCTAATCATGGTTCAGGCTGGTAAAGCAACCGATGCTACAATCGAGCAGCTGTTGCCACATCTGGATCAGGGCGATATCATCATCGACGGGGGCAACGCCTATTTCCCTGACACGGTTCGCCGCAATAAGGAATTGGAGGAAAAAGGCTTCCGCTTCATCGGTACAGGTGTTTCCGGCGGTGAAGAAGGTGCACTCAAAGGACCTTCCATTATGCCTGGCGGTCAAGAAAGCGCCTATAAGCTGGTTGAACCTATTCTTACGGCAATCTCGGCCAAAGTGGACGGAGAGCCTTGCTGTACATATATTGGACCTGACGGTGCCGGACACTATGTAAAAATGGTGCATAACGGTATCGAATACGGCGACATGCAGCTGATTGGCGAAGCCTACCATTTGCTGAAGGATGTTCTTGGACTGGATGCCAAAGAACTTCACAGCATTTTCGCGGACTGGAACAACGGTGAGCTGGACAGCTATCTGATCGAGATTACCAAGGACATTTTTGCAGTATATGATGAAGAAACCGGCAAGCCGATGGTGGATGTAATCCTCGATGCTGCCGGTCAAAAAGGTACAGGCAAATGGACAAGCCAAAGCTCACTGGATCTCGGCGTGCCGCTGTCCATGATTACCGAATCCGTATTCTCACGGTTCCTGTCTGCTATGAAGGAAGAACGTGTTGCAGCGAGCAAAGTGCTGAGCGGCCCGGCAACCGAGCCATTCCAGGGCGACAAAGCCGAGTTCATTGAGAATGTCCGCAAAGCTCTGTTCGCCAGCAAAATTGTATCCTATGCTCAAGGGTTTGCACAGCTTCGTGTAGCTTCCGAGGAATATAACTGGGATCTGAAGTACGGCAGCCTGGCCAAAATCTGGCGCGGCGGCTGCATTATCCGCTCCCGCTTCCTCCAGAACATCACCGATGCCTACGAGAACAATCCGGAGCTTAAGAACCTGCTTCTTGATCCGTTCTTCAAGGACATCATGGACTCCTACCAGTCCGCATGGCGGACAGTGGTGTCCGCTGCAGTAATGCAAGGGGTTCCGGTTCCAGGCTTCTCCAGTGCCCTGGCTTACTATGACAGCTACCGTACAGAACGCCTGCCTGCGAATCTGCTTCAGGCACAGCGCGACTATTTCGGTGCTCACACCTTCAAACGTGTGGATAAGGAAGGCGTCTTCCACCACAACTGGTTGTCTGAATAAATTCAGGCATAAGCCGCAGACAGCGGCCCGAATGGCTACTCGTGTGAATGCGGGGGCTTTCGGGCCTTTTTTTGCGGAAGGGGTCTCTATTTGATGATCGCGAAGCCGTTTCTGCTCAGAGATTTAGCGTTTGTGCAATGTTTTCACCCTGTGTTATGATATGACAAATGTCGCGGTTGGAGGGTCGTTATGAATTACGCCAATAAAAATATCATTCTGGTCGGGATGATGGCCACGGGGAAGTCGACGGTGGGCGCACTGCTGGCTGAGGAGCTGGGCTATGAACTGATTGACCTGGATCATGTGATCATACAGAATGAAGGACGGAGTATTGCCGAACTCTTCGCTGAAGGCGGGGAGGAATATTTCCGCAAGATCGAATCGGCTGTGCTGAAGGAAATGCTGGAAGGGGAAAGCCGTATTATCTCCACAGGCGGCGGCGCCGTGCTGGCTCCGGGGAATGCGGAAATCATGCTGCAAAAAGGACTTGTAGTCGCGCTGACAGCTACTGAGGAAGAGATTATCGCCCGCGTCAGCGGAGATGAGAACAGGCCGCTGCTCGCCGGCAATGCACAGGAACGGGTACGTGCGATTCTGGAACAGCGCAGGGATGCTTACCGTTTCGCACATTGCACGGTCGATACAACGAAGCGGAGTGTGGCAGAAGTGTCGGAGTATATTTTAATGCACTACCGCGGTTGAGCTTTTAAGCGTATGTGTGATAGACTTAGGCATCCGCAGTTTCATTCCAGTCAATCATTCCGCCGCTGAGGTTGGATGTCTTGAAGCCGAACTGCTGCAAGTATTCGCAGACACGCTGACTGCGCGCGCCAGAGCGGCAAATGAAGATGAGCTCCGCTTCCTTAGGCAGCTCGTCCGTATGCTGCGGAATCTCACCCATAGGAATGTGCTGTGCTCCGGGAATCATCCCGAAAGCGACTTCGTCGTCTTCACGGACGTCTATCAGTACAAGGTCTTCACCTGACTCCAGACGCTGCCGCAATTGTCCTGCTGTGATTTGGGGAATCTCATTCATGGTTGTGACCTCTTTTCATTAGAAGAATGCCTTCATGATAACACAATTGCGGATTACCCTGTCAAACCGAGCAATACATAATATATATTCTATACAATAAGGAGAGCTTAGATCATGGATGTTATTGTTAGGCCTACACCCACCCTGCAAGGGGAATTTGGAGCCCTGTCTTCCAAAAATTACACTACACGCTACCTGCTGGTCGCCGCATTATCGGAAGGAGTCAGCACAATCTATCACCCGGCACACAGCGAAGACAGTGATGCGATCCGCAGATGCATTGCCGATCTGGGAGCTGTGCTTACGGAGGATGAGGAGAAAATCGTCATTCAGGGCTTTGGCCGTCATCCCCGCGATGTGAAAGAACTGAACGTGGGCAATGCCGGTGCGGTGCTGCGGTTTTTGATGGCTGTGGCTGCCCTCAGTCCTGAGGTCACCTTTGTGAATACGTATCCCGATTCCTTGGGCAAACGGCCGCATGACGATCTGATTACTGCGCTTGGTCAGCTAGGTGTAGAGGTAGAACATAATAACGGCAGATTACCGATCACGATTCGCGGTGGCAAATCGGCGGGTGGACGGATCACAGTATCAGGTGCGGTCAGCTCGCAGTATTTAAGCGCCTTGCTGTTCCTGACTCCGCTGCTTGAAGAAGACAGCGAAATTATTGTGCTGGATGACTTGAAGTCTAAAGTGGTAGTAGGACAGACGCTGGAGGTTCTGGAACAGGCAGGGATTGTCGTTCACGCTGCTGAGGACTATATGTCATTTAAGGTGCCGGGCGGCCAGGCCTATGAAGCCAAATCCTATACAGTACAGGGGGATTACCCTGGATCGGCAGCTGTCCTTGCAGCGGCGGCAGTCACGAAATCGGATGTGAAAATCCACCGGCTTGCCGAACAGAGCAAGCAAGGGGAGAGAGCGATTGTTGATGTACTGCGCATGATGGAAGTACCGCTTACCCATGAGAATGGTACGGTGCATGTACAGGGCAACGGTATTCTAAAGGCTGTGGAATTCGATGGTGATGCGGCAACGGATGCGGTCCTCGCGATGGTGGCAGCTGCCGTTTTTGCTGAAGGAACCTCACGTTTCTATAATGTAGAGAATTTGAGATACAAGGAATGCGACCGCATTACTGACTATCTGGCTGAACTTACCCGGGCCGGAGCAAGTGTAGAGGAGCGGCGGGATGAGATCATTGTCCACGGTAAGCCGGAGGGCGTTGAGGGCGGTGTGACAATCAATGCACACTATGATCACCGGGTGATCATGGCGCTGACCGTAGTTGGCCTCCGCGCCCGCCAGCCCCTGCGGATCAAAGATGCTCACCATGTTGCCAAATCATATCCGCAGTACTTCGACCATCTGCGGTCGCTTGGAGCAAATGTGGAGTGGGTAGAATAGAGATAATTGAACAGAGGTGTTCATAACTATGACTGAAGTTAGTCAATTAAGCATAAATTCGCTTACTCAGGATAATATACAGTCGGTACTTCAGCTTTTTAAAGCTTCGATCTCGGATGCCTTTGAACAAGAAGGACTGGGACATTTGCAAGAAGATATTCAACATGAAGTTGAAAAAAAGAAATTAATGGCTGAAGCTTCTCTGGACTCCAAACATTCAGATCCCTATTTCCTCGTTGCCCAACTAGACGGGGCTGTCGTCGGCACGATTTCATTTGCACCCTGTGGTGAGGATATTCAATCATGTACCGGACATCAGCTTGATGATGTTGGCGAGCTCGGGAGTTTATACATTTTGCCAAGGTATCAGGGGCAAGGTGTAGGTTCAGCCCTGATTAAGGAATTGATGGCGTATCTGCGCAAACAAGGACTGGATCAGTTTTGCCTCGACAGCGGCTACACACGAGCACAGACAAGATGGCTGCAGAAATTTGGAGAACCCTATATAACGGTTAAGGATTATTGGGGCCCCGATTCTGTTCACATGGTTTGGTTGTGCAAAGTAAGCGATTTTAGCTGAAACTGATAATTTGGATCTTTTTGCGCTGCGCTGTATGATGGAATAGTAAATGACTACGTGCCGGGTGGAAGAAGCATCCATGTAGCTTAGGCTATTACAACGGCACGATAAACAGAAAGGGGAAATAGACATGAGCTTTGAGAACCCAAGCCGGGAGCAGATTGGAGAAATCCTTGCTGCCGCGGGCAATATAGCTGTAGTCGGGCTCTCCGACAAAACAGACCGCACCTCTTATATGGTGGCAGGTGCCATGCAGAGCCGGGGCTATCGCATAATCCCGGTCAATCCATCGGTGGATGGTGAGATTCTGGGCGAGAAATGCTATCATACACTGGCGGAAATCCCTGAGCCTGTGGACATTGTCAATGTGTTTCGCCGCAGTGAATACTGCGCGGACGTAGCCCGGGAAGCCGCTGGCATTGGCGCGCGTGTCCTCTGGCTTCAGCAGGGCATTGTCAGCCAGGAGGCTGCCGACATCGCAGCTGAGCACGATATGATTGCGATCATGGACCGCTGCATTAAGGTCGAGGAAGCGATCACGATGAAAGGCCGCAGCCGGTTGTAAGTGCTTAAGGTGAAGCCAATCTGCGGGACCTCTGAACCTAAGGGTTCTTCCTTCCTCACGGTTGCGCTGGGTTCGGCAAATGTGAATCCGCTGCATCATTTTCACCGGAACCGTCGTTTTTTCAGGCGGTATTGTTATACTTAATGAAGACGAGGAACGTCCTTTGCTCCATTTCACTTTGGAGCGGGACGTTCTTTTTTATTTTTTCCGGGGAAGGAGTCAACGAAGGGGTATAATATTCTCAGAATCAAACCGCTTTTCATCACTCTGATTAATCAAGTACATTAGGTGAACCGGCACCAGTCTTCCACATGAAATTCCTCACTTTTCCGGTAACTTTGCGCTCAGAATCTTTTGACAAAAGCTGCTGTAGCGCTTACCATTCAATATAGAATGAAAGGAGAGGGTCACCTTGAATTGGCTCGGATCTTTGCAGCAGTTGGGCAGAGCCATTATGCTTCCTACCATGGTGCTTCCGGCGGCGGCTATTCTGCTGAGTCTGGGCAGCTTGCCGTGGTCTGCATGGGGACTTTCTTCGGTATCCGAAGTGACTACTTACGCGGGGCAGGGGATATTTTATTTCATGCCTTATTTGTTTGCTGTCGGTGTGGCGTGGGGGTTGTCCAATCAGGCCGGACCGGCGGGGATGGCGGCACTCGCGGGGATGTTCACTTATGACCGGATTGTTTCCAACATGGGAGACGGGGCTGTACAGCCTGCAACACTAATCGGAATTATCCTCGGAATTGTTGCCGGTGTGGCGCATAACCGGTTCAAAAATATCAAGCTGCCGGAGGCGATCCAGTTTTTTGGAGGATCGCGTTTTGTTTTGCTGTTCATGGGACTATTCTCCGCGCTGTTCGCCTGGGTGATGCTTGGACTGTCACCGGTGCTGCAGCATGGCCTGGATATTATGTTCCGGGATATTCAGATGACCGGCGGATACGGAGTCTTCGTCTACGGGGTTCTGTACAGGGTGCTTACGGCATTTGGACTGCATCATATTTTGAATAATCTGTTCTGGTTTCAGCTGGGAACCTATGCTACACCTGACGGCAGCGCGGTCGTGCAGGGGGATTTGCCGCGTTTTTTTGCCGGAGATCCTACAGCGGGTATATTTATGGCCGGTCTGTTTCCGATTATGATGTTCGCGCTGCCGGCAATTGCGTTTGCCATTATTCAGGAAGCGCGTGAGGATTTGAAGCCCAAAATCAAGAAGACGTTTTTGCGCGCCGCTTTGGTCTGCTTTTTGACCGGAGTATCGGAGCAGATCGAGTTTGCTTTCTTGTTTGCTTCTCCTTATTTGTTCGCACTTCATGTGGTCATGTCCGGCCTGGCGATGGTGCTGACCTATGCGCTCGGCATTCATCACGGCTTCTCCTATTCTGCAGGGGCCATTGATTTCTTCCTTAATCTGCATTTGTCACAGCGAGCCTGGCTGCTCATTCCGATTGGGATCGGCTACGGCATTGTCTACTATAATGTGTTCCGCTGGGCAATCCGGCGCTTTCAGATTCCGACTCCGGGACGTGAGGAAGGCTCGGAGCTTGGCGACTGGGCGGGTAACATTCCTTACCAGGCACCATTGATCCTTGAAGCGCTGGGCGGGAAGGAAAACATCGTTCAGGTGCAAGCCTGTATCACAAGGCTAAGATTAACGGTACACAATGACAGAAATGTAGATACGGGGGCGCTGAAGGGCCTGGGTTCGGCAGGTATTATCAAGCTGGGCGGCGGAAATGTTCAGGTCGTATTCGGGACCTATTCGGAGCTGATCCGTGAAGAGATCAACAAGCTTCTGCTCCGTGATCTGCCTCAAGTGCTGTTCAGTTCGCCGATTCAGGGCCGGATGATGCCGATTGAAGAGGTGCCTGACCATATTTTTGCCGCGAAGCTGGTTGGAGACGGGGTGGCCTTTTTCCCGGAAAAGGGAGAGCTCGTCTCGCCGGTCTTCGGCAAAGTCATGCACGTATACCCAACCATGCATGCAGTAGGCATTTCTACACCAGAGGGGCTGGAGGTGCTTATGCATATAGGGATCGATACTTCACAGCTAAAAGGGCCGTTTGAGGCGCTCGTGAAGGAAGGGGACAGTGTGGAGCCAGGGCAGCTGCTGGTCAAATTTGACCTGACCTTTTTACGTGACCATGCAGCCTCATTAGCTACCCCGATGGTCATCACCAACCCGGACCGTGTAAAATCCTGGAGCTATGCTCCATTTAAAAATGTTAAAAAAGGACAGTCTTCTGTGATGTCCGTAGTTTTACATGAAAGCAATGTTGGAGGGATTGAAGCATGATACAAGGCATAGGCGCCGCAGCAGGTGTAGCCATCGGGAAGGCCTTTGTCTTGCCGAACTGGGAATGGAGCCTGCCGGACACACAGGTGAACCCTGTAGATCTGGCGAAGGAATTTGAACGTCTATACGAAGGCATCCGTACCTCTAAGGATGAGATTGAGTTTATCAAAAGAGAATTCCGTGAGGTTGTCGGGCCGGAGGAATCCAGCATTTTCGACGCCCATCTGGCGATTCTGGATGATCCGGTATTCATGAGTGAAATCCGCGGTATTATCGAGCGTCAGTACAAGGCGGCCGAAGTGGCAGTCAAGGAAGCAATTGACCACTTTGTCGCCATGTTTGATCTGCTGGACGATGAATATATGAAGGAACGGGCGGTCGATATCAAGGATGTCGGCAACCGTCTGCTGAAGCATCTCCTGGGAGCGCCGGAGGTCACACTGCCATCAGATACGCAGCCTTATATTCTGGTGGCCAAGGAGCTCTCACCTTCTCAGCTGGCCCATTTGAATCCTACCTATGTGCTTGGCATCGTAACCATGATGGGGGGGAAAACCTCACATTCGTCCATTATGGCCCGGGCCCTCGGTATTCCGCTGGTAGCAGGGCTGGAGAACAAGATCCTGACTCCGATTCAGACCGGCGATATGCTGGTCATGGACGGTGAAGCCGGAGTCGTTCAGCTCTACCCGGATGAACAGACCGTGGAGGATTATGCATCCAGACGTGCGAAGCAGCAGCGCAAAAAAGAGCAGCTGGAACTGCTCGCTACCGTGGAGGCCGTGACCAAAGATGGCGTTCCGCTGCGATTGGCCGGCAATATCAGCTCCGTGAAGGAGCTGGATATGGCGCTCAAATACGGGGCGCAGGGTGTCGGACTGTTCCGGACCGAATTTTTGTATATGGACCGTACTTCTTTCCCGACGGAAGAGGAGCAGTTCGAAGTCTATAAGCTGGTTGCGGAAAAAGTAGGAAGCGAAACGGTGGTCATCCGCACACTGGATATTGGGGGAGACAAGCATCTGGATTATTTCCAGCTTCCCGAGGAGCAGAATCCATTTCTTGGCTACCGGGCAATCCGCATCAGTCTGGACCGTAAGGACATGTTCAAAACCCAGATAACAGCTATACTGCGGGCCAGTCATTACGGGAATATGAAAATGATGTTCCCGATGATTTCTTCCATTGAGGAAGTACAGGCTGCCAAAGCAGTCTTGAACGAGGTCAAGGAAGAACTCGATCAACTTGGCGTTCCGTATAACCGCAACATGCCTGTAGGCATTATGATTGAGGTTCCGGCAGCGGTGATGATTGCAGATCTTCTGGCAGAAGAGGTTGACTTCTTCAGTATCGGCACGAACGATCTGGTGCAGTATGTATTGGCGGTAGATCGGATGAATGAACAGATTGCCCATATGTATCATCCATACCATCCTGCAGTACTACGGATGATCCGGATGACCGTGGAAGCAGCGCAGAGTGTGGGCATCGAAATTAGTGTATGCGGTGAAATGGCAGCAGATGAACGGTCTTTGCCACTTTGGCTGGAGCTGGGAATCAGCAACCTCAGCATGTCGCCTCAAGCGTTGCTGAAGGTGAAGCACCGCGCCTTGAACACGCTGGCTTCTGAAGCCAGAGAAACGGCCAAGTTCTGTTTCAAGCACCGGACCAGCACACAGACAGAGGAGCTGCTGACAGCCTTTGCTGGACGGAGCGGGGTTCCGCTTGGGACAGGTGCCGACTCGAAAGAAAAAACCTCTTGAGTATTCAAGGGAACCCATAGTGACAGTGAGCAGAATCCGGCGGGTCCGCCGGATTTTTTGCAAGTATTAGCCCCGGTATTGAAGCCAGCGCCCCACTTTGTGGGGTTATTTTTGCTGTGCTTTCAAAAAAAGTAAAACCGTTTCCCTGCTAATGTAGTCAGTATATATAGAAATTCTAATAAAGAGCAGAGAGGGTGAGAAGTCAGAGCATGGAGAATCTTTTGGAGGGGGAGCGGGTGCTTGCTGTGGAAGAGGAGGAACAGCAGTTTATCCGCCAGGTCGCGGAGCAGAGGAAAATCCTCTACGGGATCGCCTACAGTTACTTGAGAAATGAACCAGATGCACTTGAAGTACTGCAGGAAAGTACATACCGGGCCTGGATCAGACGCAACAGCCTCAAGGACCCCGGGCGGTTTGCCCCCTGGTTGACCCGCATCCTGATCAATTGTTGCAAGGATGAGCTGAAGCGCAGGAAACGGCTTACCCCGGTTGAACCTGTAAACCCCGGCGGCAGGATTATGGAAATGACCAGTGACCGCAAGCTGGATATGGAGCAGGCGCTGGACGGCGTGAAGCTGAAATACCGCCAGGTGCTGGTGCTGAAATATTACCAGGATATGACTGTATCCGAAATAGCCGAGGTGCTGAACCGGCCGGAAGGAACCATCAAGACCTGGCTGAACAAAGGATTGAAGCAGCTGCGTGATAAGTTAAAACGGAAGGGGGCATGGGAGCATGATTCAGAATGAGGAAAAGCTGCTGAAGGATTATTTTGACGAGCTGTCTCTGGAGGCAGCGGAGGTACCCGAGGTTAAGCTGCTTACGGCTATCCGCAGCGGGGTCCATGGTTCAAGAGGCGGGCGGATTCCGGGCAGAAGGGGTTACTTCCTGGGCGGATTAGCTGTGCTGGCCATTGTACTGATGTTTGCGGTTCCGTGGATTGGCGGGCGTGAGGGGCTGCCTAACAGTACTATTCAAAGTCAGCTTGGCTCCGTGCACGACTGGGGGGAGTTTGAGGTATTCCGTACGGCTGTCGGGAGTAATCTTACGGTGTCATCAGCCCTTGATGCAGGCTTGGTGCAGCGGGTTAACGGGACTTCAGCGGAACGGAGCGGATACAGACTGACTGTAGACGGCATCGCAGCCGACCAGAAGGGGATTATCATTCTCTACTCTCTGCAGAACCATACACTGGAGAAGACGCGAAAGTTTAGAATATCCATGGTCAACGAAGAGGATGCAATGGTAGATCGGTATGGGCCCAGGAGTGCGCAAAATTCGAAGCCGGGTATCACGCGCGGATATCAGCACATTTTGTGGGACGAAGAATATACGGAATTGCCGGATCAATTGTTCGTAAAAGCGGGACTCTATGACGAGAACGAACGGGATGTAGCGCGCTTCACAACAGAAGACTATGCAGCAGAACTGTCCGTGCCGGTAGCTCTGAATCAAGAAGCTCTAGCCAAAGCCGGACAAACCCTCAAAATAGATCAAAATATGATTCTTGCAGGCCAGAACATTAAAATAAACAGCGTGTATATTGCGGCATCCGGCATTTATGTGGAAGCAGAATATGATGAGCGGAACTCCAAAGAAATCTTCGGATTGATCTCGCCCCAGCTAATGCTGGGCAGGAGCAATGACCTTACGGAGTTACATACAAAACGCTCGATTTCCCAAGACAGGATTCGAACGCTCGTTTTTGACAACGTTAATACCTCCAAGGAGCCGCTGGAGTTGAGAATCAATGGAATCCAGGCTCTGGACAAAAATGCAATGGAGCTTGTGATTGATACGGATAAGAAGCAGGTAATCAAAGGGCCGGATGAACGAATAAAGGTTTCTGTTAATACCGATGCTTCGGGTAAGCGGACCATGCTGCTGGAAGTCTATCCGTCTAAGCAAAGAGTCAGGGCAATTGACGATGTAAACATGATTTTGGACGAGGACTTTACAGATGGCTCGGGGACTCAGCATACCACAAGGTTTGAAGACATCAGTGTGCCTATGCGCAAGGAGAGCACTCTTCAGGGAGCCATTCCTGTTTTGTATTATTACAATATAGGTAATGAAGCGCTGCCAGAGCCTCTAACATTCAAGATTAACAGCTACCCCAATCCGATAAAAGAACAAGTTTCCCTCTCTATCCGCAAATAGCCGCATAAGCATAATAAGAGCCCTGACCTTCTAGCTGAAGGTGCAGGGCTTATTGATTTTATTCTCCCGCCAGCGCATCGCAAAAGGCTTTGCCGTAAGGCGGAAGATCCGGTGGGCGGCGGGCCGAGATGATATGTCCGTCAGTGACGACAGCCTCATCTTTCCAGATCGCCCCGGCATTTTCCATATCATCACGGATGCCGGGAGTAGATGTAACTGTCACACCGTCCAGTATTTTCGCAGAGATCAGCACCCAGCCGGCATGGCAGATTTGGCCGATTGGCTTCTTGGCGGCGTTGAAATCCTGCACCAGCTTCAGCACTGCGCTATATCGGCGGATTTTATCGGGAGCCCAGCCGCCCGGCACCAGAATGCCGTCATAATCGGTGGCGTGCAGTTCATCCCAGGAATATTCGGCTTTGGCGGGTACGCCATATTTTCCAACGTAAGTTTTGTCTTTTTCCAGTCCGGCCAGATGCACTTCGGCACCTTCCTCCCTGACACGGTACACCGGGTACCACAGCTCTAAATCTTCGAACTCATCGTCAACGAGTGCTATGACCTTTTTTCCGGTTAGTCTCATGCTTTGCAGCTCCCTTCATCAATCTTGACTTCAGTTCATTCTAGCAAATTTGAAATATGAAGTCATCCCGGGCGTAGGAATACTTTGCTTAATTGCCAAATAAATCATTTTTTGCAAATCGGAAGGGATTAAGGGGAAGCAGGTCGAATATAGCAATTGAACAGGAGAGTTTTCGTTTTTTTTCTTAAAGATAGCCGTTCAGGGAATCTTATTACTAAGTCTGAGGTGTGGGAGATGCATAAGGAACAATTAATGAAGAAACCGTGTGACTGCGGCGGTATCAAGACCATACATATGCATACGCTGATCTATAGTGCAAAGATAAAAATAACACATGTTCCAGTCTACACCTGTACAGAATGCGGCCGTTACGAGCCTCTACCATTTATCAAAAGCGATCTGGGCAAGCTGATCCACGAACTCGGGGAATCACCGCCTAAGCGACATATTTCGTTTGCGGACAAGAATGAATGGGCAAGTGTACTTAAAGAAACTTTTGCTGCTGGATTGTTCGCGGGTGGTATGTCCGAGGTAGAGGACGCGATCCGGAGCGGCATACAGGGACGCATAGACTTACTGCTGGATGTCTACCGGGTGGCAGCGGATCTTCTTGATCGTAAGTGGATGGACGAAACTGGAAAAAGAATATCTCAATTGACAGTTCAATCGGCAGAAAGAGCAAAATAAATGCAGAATAAAGCGGATTCTGAAATTTTTTCTGCAAAATCAATGAAAATCTTTCACGAATGTTGGATTTTTCACGCGCTTTTTGATACGATAGAATCATATCAGACAAACCTATGAATGCGACAAGTTCATTAGAAGCAATCATTCGGAGAAAATGATGCAACAGCAGGCCTTTATTCCGTATAGCGATAGCGTTCTCGGCCTTTTGAAAGAAATTTTGAAAGGAAAATGAAGCGTTATCATTGCACAATTGTACAAAGTGTCGTATCATAATTTTAATTAGTCGAACGATAAAATTTATCGCAATGGAGAGAGTAATTTGACGGTAACCATTTACGATGTAGCTCGAGAAGCAGGCGTATCTATGGCTACGGTATCACGGGTTGTGAACAATAACCCGAACGTGAAACCGCAGACCCGGAAGAAAGTTTTTGAAGCGATTGAGCGTTTGGGCTATCGTCCAAATGCCGTGGCGAGAGGTCTCGCCAGCAAGAAAACGACAACCGTTGGGGTTGTTATCCCCGATATCTCGAACTCGATTTTTGCAGAAATTGCGCGTGGGATCGAAGATATTGCCAACATGTATCATTACAACATTATTTTGTGTAACGCGGATAAACGCAAAGAGAAGGAAATTCGTGTTATCAATACGCTTTTGGAGAAGCAAGTGGACGGTCTGCTCTTCATGGGCGGGACGGTAACTGAAGAGCACATTCAAGCGTTCCAGACGTCTGCTGTGCCAATCGTGCTTTGCGCTACACGTGATGAGAAGGGAACCTATCCTTCAGTTGACATCGACCATGAGACGGCGGCATTTGATGCTGTGAACACACTGATCCGTCATGGTCACCGCGAAATTGCGATGATCAGCGGTACACTGCAGGACCCTGCCAACGGCTATGCCCGTTTTCAAGGTTATAAGAAAGCACTGGAAGCGGCAGGCATTGAGTATCAGGAGGACCTGGTCCGCATCGGGAACTATCGTTACGAATCCGGTGTCGAAGCCATGAAGTATTTCCTGGGGCTTAAGAAGAAGCCGACGGCTATATTTGCTGCAACCGATGAGATGGCGATTGGAGCAATCCACAGTATTCAGGATGAAGGTCTTAAGGTTCCAGATGACTTTTCAATTATCAGTGTTGATAACATCCGCATGGCATCCATGGTTCGTCCATTGCTGACCACAGTAGCACAGCCAATGTACGATCTGGGTGCTGTAGCAATGAGACTGCTGACGAAGCTAATGAAGAAGGAAACTGTTGAGAACCCGAGGGTTATTTTGCCGCATGAGACGATTCTCCGTTTGTCTGTCAATCATGTGAACAAGTAAGCATTCGAATAGGTTTGAATATCAGTGCGTAGAAAGCTCCTTTTGGGGCTTTTTATGTTTTATATCGTTGATTTTGACCGTAGGAGGATACATATGAACGAAGTCATTGGATTAATTGGAGCGATGGACGAGGAGATTAAACTGCTGCTCGACAGCATGGATGACAAAGTGAGCACTCTTAAGGCGGGTATTGTTTATTATACTGGTACAATCTCCGGCAAACAGATCGTTCTCTGTAAATCGGGGGTCGGCAAAGTGAATGCTGCGGTAACGACACAAATTCTGATCGATACCTTTGGCGTGGCACGTGTGTTGTTCACAGGTGTTGCGGGAGCGGTACATCCGGATCTGGGCATTGGGGATATTGTGATCTCAACGGACTGCATTCAGCATGATATGGACGTTACCGCTCTTGGCTACCCGCGGGGGGTGATCCCCTATCAGGCGGTATCCTCTTTCCCCGCAGACCCTGCTCTTGTTCAGTTGGCAGAAGAGGCCTGTATGAGTCTGAAGCAAAAGTGGATTACGGGAATAGTGTTGTCAGGGGATCAATTTATTGCCAGCGCAGCCGTTGTGGCTGGGCTCCGTGAGCATTTCAACGGGGCATGCGCGGAAATGGAAGGGGCCGCCGTTGCACAGGTTTGCTTCATGAACGATATTCCTTTTGTGATTATCCGCTCCATGTCTGATAAAGCAGATGGTTCGGCACATGCGAATTATCACGAGTTTACGGTAACCGCCGCCGAATGCTCCCATGCTATCCTTGAATATATGCTGAAGGCGATGTAAAACATTCCTTCCGGAGATGGATCTGCCGCGTTAGTACATGAAACGCTGCCTGAACCGCACCCGGTCAAAGGTTTCCTGCGAAGACATCGGCACTTCACGGCCGATACGGACCATGAGGCAATTGGCAGGGTGGGAGCAGATCTCCGGATCATCTGTGGCATACCACACCATGTCCACGGTTTGCATAAGCTTCTCCATCATCTGGCGGTAAGCCCATACATCAAGTCCACTGCCTTTAAGATCCCAATGCCAGTAATATTCGGTTGTAAATACGATGCAATTCTCCAACTGTTCCTGCTCAAAAGCGCTGGTAATCAGCAGCTTTGCAAGCCCCATCCCCCGATATCCATCCGCTACTTCAATAGCACCCAGCTCTATAAGATCTACCATACCGCCCTGGGACCACAGCTCCAGTTCATCAGGATAGTGAAAAGTAACATATCCTGCGATCAAGTTGCCTGCAACAGCAGCTATTACACGGCCCTCAGGCAATCCAGCAATCTCTATAAGCGCTTCCAACTGTTCCTGCGGTTTACGGAAGGCATCCAGATCAGGATGCATCTGCAGGCCTTTCAGCGTGTCTGGAGATAGAGGTCCACTAACGGTAAGTATACTATCTTGCTGATGAAGGATATGGGATACAGGAATTTTGCGGTGCTCCATGGCCAGGCTCCCTTCAGTCACTATAATCTAGAATGTAACCGCTTCCTGTGATATACTAGGTCCGACATAAAATATTCACAATTGATCCATTGACAGCATTGCTTAAGAGAAGAGTCTCGCCCTTAAAGCTTAAATCAAACGAGTGAGGGAGGCAAGAGTAATGGGGCAAGTCCACAGCGAAATTTTACCGGGCCGCGTGAAGCAAGCCAATATGGCGGATTATTCCCGGGCAGTAAGCGAATTCCGGTGGGAGGATGTGGAGAAAAACTTCTCCTGGCATGAGAGCGGCAAGGTGAATATGGCTCATGAAGCGATTGACCGGCATGTGCTCGAAGGCCGCGGAGCAGCAACGGCTTTGATCTACAGTGATGCGGTAAGGGAAGAAATGTACACGTTCTCCGATCTGCGGGAAAGGTCCAACCGCTTCGGAAACGTGTTGCGTGCGCACGGTATTGGCCGGGGAGACAGGGTATTTATTTTTATGCCCCGCAAGCCGGAGCTGTATTTCAGTCTGTTGGGTATTCTCAAGGTGGGTGCGGTAGCGGGACCGTTGTTTGAGGCGTTTATGGAAACGGCTGTTAAGGACCGCCTGGAGGATAGCGGCGCCGTAGCTCTAGTAACCACACCGGAGCTGCTGCATCGGGTCAAACGTGAAGAGCTGCCTGCGCTGAAGCATATTTTTGTGGTAGGAGGCACTGCAGATATTGAACATGGGCTAGTAAGCTATGAAGAAGAAACCGCTGCAGCGTCAGTGGAGCTTGATCCCGAATGGCTTAGTCTGGAGGATGGGCTGATTATGCATTATACCTCCGGCTCAACCGGCAAGCCCAAAGGTGTATACCATGTGCAAAGAGCAATGATTCAGCATTATTATACAGGAAAGATTGTACTTGACTTGCGTCCTGACGATATTTATTGGTGCACAGCCGATCCAGGATGGGTCACGGGAACCTCTTATGGGATTTTTGCCCCTTGGCTGAACGGTGTGACCAATGTTGTGCGTGGTGGCCGCTTCAGTCCGCAGGATTGGTATAAGACCATTGAACGGTTTGCGGTTACTGTATGGTACAGTGCACCTACCGCATTCCGCATGCTCATGGGGGCAGGAGAGGCAAGCCTGCAGGGGATGGATCTTAGCAGTCTGCGTCATGTCCTGTCAGTAGGGGAACCGCTGAATCCCGAAGTGGTGCGCTGGGGAGATAAATTCTATCGGCAGCGCATTCATGATACGTGGTGGATGACGGAAACCGGAGCACAGCTGATCTGTAATTACCCTGGAATGGATATCAAGCCCGGCTCCATGGGGCGGCCACTGCCCGGTATCGAAGCTGCTATACTGGATGACCGGGGTAATCTGTTACCGCCTTATTCCATGGGCAACCTGGCCATTCGGACCCCTTGGCCCTCTATGATGGGTAAGATCTGGAATAACCAAGCGAAATACGAGGAGTACTTCCGCATTCCCGGCTGGTACATCTCCGGAGATTCTGCTTACATGGACGAGGACGGCTATTTCTGGTTCCAGGGCCGTATCGATGATGTCATCAATTCCTCTGGTGAGCGGATCGGACCTTTCGAGGTGGAGAGCAAGCTGGTAGAGCATCCTGCGGTAGCTGAAGCCGGGGTTATCGGTAAACCGGATGTTATGCGGGGAGAGATTATTAAGGCGTTCATTTCTTTACGGGATGGTTATTTCCCCACGGCCGAGCTGAAGGAGGAAATTGCGGCTTTTGTCAAAACGGGATTATCCGCTCATGCAGCGCCGCGTGAAATCGAATTCAGGGAAAAGCTGCCCAAGACCCGATCCGGTAAAATTATGCGCCGCGTTCTGAAAGCCTGGGAGCTGCATCTCCCCGCAGGTGATCTGTCCACCATTGAGGATTAAAGAACGATATAGGTATACCAAAAAACACCACTGCCGGCCATGAACCGGTAGCGGTGTTTTTTGGGTTTCGAGAGTCTGACAGTTTCTGCAGACCAATATTAAGGTGTTGTAGCTCCGGCATTCCCGCCAGCAGCGTTTCCTCCGCCAGCAGCAGCATTGCCTCTACCTGTGGCATTGACTTCTTCACCAGCGGCATTAGTGCCCGATCCGGTAGGAACGTCAGAGCCACCCGATGGCGGGATAATAATCATCCCGGGATCCTCTGTAGCTGACGGCCCGGCTCCCGGGTCGGGTGTCGCTTCTGTATCCGGAATATCTGCCGGTGGTGGAGTCGATTCCGGGGTAGGTGTAACTCCTCCTGCTACACTGCCGGATGCCGACTCATGACCGGCAACATCTACGGCAGCCACATAGAATGAGGCATTTACGTTAGCCGGAGTACCTGGTGTAAAAGTAGTCCCTTCACCAACAGACAGAACAGCCTGCTTCTTGAACGAACCATCGTTCAGCGAACGGTACAAGCGGTAGCCGACTACATCCGGTGAACCGCTCGGATTAAAGGTAATGACAGCCTTGCCCGTACTGTAGGATACATTGACTCCGCTTGGAGCTGTTGGTGCACTGCCATCATCCACACGGGGATCAACCTCGGTAGGGAAGTCGGATTTGGCATCTTCAGGCATATAATATTCCAGCGGTTCATGCTCCTTCATTGATGGGAAAGCGGCAAGCAGTTCCTTTACCAGATCCTGAATTGGTTTTTCACGCTTGACGACAATTTTTTCTTTGAGGAAGTCCTCAGGTGTGCCATCCAGAGGGATATAGTTCACTCCATTATAGCTAATATACTTGGCTTTGGAGATTCCGTCATCACTTGCGGTCGGCACAAATTTTGCATTGAATACATCTGTAGTGAACCTGTCGGTCAAGTCAGTAGGAAGCTTACCGCTGTATGCAGACACTGTCTTTTTGACGATTCCTTCAGGTTTTGGGAATTCCTTCGTGACAAAAAGCTCAGGCTGCTTATCAATAACGGCATTCATCACTTTCGTCCATAGGGTCTGTGCCTGCCGTTTCTGGGTATCGCCCTGTAGAGTATGAATTTGCTCCTTGTAGCCCACCCACATGCCAAGGGTCACATCCGGTGTATAACCCATAAACCACACATCCCCATAATTTTGGGTAGAACCGGTTTTGCCGACAATCGGCACATCTTTGAAGTGCTTATAGTTTTTCTTAACCGTACTTGCTGTTCCTTCGGTAATAACCGTGCGCAGCATATCCGTCATCAGATAAGCGGTTTGCTTGGAGTAGACCTGCTCGGGATTTACTTTATGCTGGTAAATAATTTTACCTTGGGAATCTACAATCTTCTCGATCATATAGGCGTCATTGAATGCCCCCTGATTCCCAATAGAGGAGTAGGCATTTGTTAATTCCTCAACTGTAACCCCATAGCGTAACCCGCCGATAACCCCGGTCTGGGCGTTGTAATCATTATCCTGTATGGTGGTAATGCCCAGTTTCTTGGCAAAAGCCCATGCCTTCTCAATTCCAACCTTTTCATTGAACAGCTTCAGGGCTGGCAAGTTCAAGGATTTGTTAAGCGCATAACGGGCTGTGACCAGACCCTGATACCGGTTGTTGGCATTTTTCGGTATGTGGAATCCTTTACCTCCGTCTTTGAGAATAATCGGCGCATCATCCAGAATGCCAGCAGGCTGAATGAATCCAGCGTCCAGCGCAGGGAGGTAGGCAGCTATCGGTTTCATGGTCGAACCCGGCTGGCGAACCATTTGCGTAGCATAGTTCATTTGCTCAATGTTGAAGTCTCTGCCTTCAATCATGCCCAGGATAGCCCCGGTTTTGTTGTTGATCATCATGCCTGCCGTCTGTTCCTTGCCTCTCGCCTTGCTGTCCTTTGTGAAGTTTCCGCTGTCCTCGGAGATGCCGTGCATAGCGCTGTATACCTTTTTATCAATCGTTGTATATACGCGGTAGCCTCCGGTCATAAGCTGCTGGCGCGCTTCCTCCAGCTGCACACTGTTATCTTCAGTAGAAGGGGAATTCGGATCGACCACACCGTTATTGCCTTCATTGATGGACAGTAGGACCTCGGCCGCTTTGCGTTCCGTCTCTAGCATCAAATAAGGATATGTGGCGTAAGCCTTCTTCGTATGCGGCGCTAAAGAACTCTTGATATCAAACTGGAGTGCTTCGTTATACTGGGAGGCAGTGATTTTGTTCTCCTCCAGCATCCGGCGAAGTACAAGCTTTTGGCGCTCCATGGCACGTTTAAATGCGGTTTCATTAAATGCACCAACTCCATTAAACGCGGAATACTTGGAGGGGAGCTGGGGGAGTCCGGCTAAATAAGCAGCTTGGGCAATATTCAGCTTTTCCAGGTCATCTAATCCGAAAATCCCTTTAGCTGCAGCTTTGATACCGTACACATTGTAGCCGTTGGATCCGTTTCCGAAAGGAACCTTATTCAAATAGGCCGTCAAAATTTCCTGCTTGGATAAATAGCGTTCCAACCTTAGAGACAGCAGGATCTCCTTGATCTTGCGGTCCTCTGTCCGGTCCAGATTTAGGAACACGCGCCGCGCCAATTGCTGGGTCAGGGTGCTCCCGCCGGTCTGGACGGATTCGTTCAGCAACTTTTGCTTAACGGCACGCAGAGTGCCGCTGAAATCGACCCCTTTATGATTGTAGAAATTATTGTCCTCTATAGCGAGAACGGCATCAATCACGAGCTGCGGAATATTGTTGAATTCTACAAGTCTTCGGTCCTCTTCAGTCCGGAGCTGGCCAATCGGTTGGCCATCGCGGAAATACGCAAAGCCGGTAATGGAATTCTGGCTGACTTGCTGTTGGATCAATTCTTCGGAGCGGACAGGATCGTCCTTCACTATGGAAGTGACATAGCCTGCCACAGCACCACCGGCAAACAGTATGCCGAGTATGCCGAGTATAAACATCCACTTCACGACGGAACCGAACCTGCGGAGCCAGGATCTACGGGGTGGACGCTGCTTTACGTTCTTCTTTTTGTTCTCCTCAACCATCGACGTTAATCCTCCTTTTAACGGAACTATTATAGCACAATTTGGCGATTTTGAATGCGCCCCTGCGTTAGGCGGCTTTTCAGCCTGTAGTTGACTTTTGAAAAGCGGCTGTGATACAAATAGATTCAATTAGATATCATAAAGGCGTGGAAGGACATCAGTAGAAGGCAAGCCATGTGTTTCAGAGAGCCGGTGGGTGGTGCGAACCGGCAGCAGGCCCCTTTGAATTACAGTCTGGAGCTGACCGGAGGAAAGACAATCTGAATTCTGGCTTGTCCAGTAGTCCGGTACCGGGTATGATCCCGTTATCTTAATGAAGTGGAGGATTACAGCTGCGTCCAGCGCGGCGGATCTTTAATTAGGGTGGTACCGCGAGTCTTTTGCTCGTCCCTTGTGGGATGAGTGAAAGGCTCTTTTTGCGTTATTTGAACATGGAACGAAGGATGCACTAACAGATTTTTTAGGAGGCGTAATTATGAAATGGGAAGAGTTGACCCGTGCACAGCAGCAGGAAGTCGAGCGGCAGCTGGAAGTGGTCTCACGCGGAGTGGTAGAGATTGTGCCGGAAGAGGAGTTGAGAGGCAAGCTGATGAAGTCTGTAGTGACGGGGGTTCCGCTTAACGTTAAGCTGGGACTGGACCCTTCGGCTACGGACATCCATATCGGGCATACGGTTGTGCTCCACAAGCTGCGTCAGTTTCAGGAGTTTGGGCATGTAGTCCAGCTGATTATCGGGGATTTCACTGGACGGATTGGTGACCCTACAGGTAAATCCGAGACACGCAAGCAGCTTAGTGAAGAAGATGTGCAACGCAACGCGGCGACGTACAAGCGGCAAATTTTCAAGATTCTTAATCCTGAGCAGACACAGTTACTATGCAACTCGGATTGGCTGAGTCTGATGACTTTTGCAGAAGTAGTAAATTTGTCGTCAAAAGTAACCGTGGCCCGGATGATGGAGCGTGACGATTTCACGAAACGCTTCCAGGGCGGCCAGGCCATCAGTATTCATGAATTTTTCTACCCGCTGATGCAGGGAATGGATTCGGTTGAGAACAAGACTGATATCGAGCTGGGCGGTACGGATCAGAAGTTCAATATATTGATGGGGCGTACTCTGCAGAAGGAATACGGTGCAGAGCCGCAGGTTGTCATACTGATGCCTTTGCTCGAAGGGCTCGACGGAGTTAAGAAAATGAGTAAGAGTCTCGGCAACTACATTGGTATCGATGAAGATCCGAATGAAATGTACGGGAAGACCATGTCTGTTCCGGATGAGCTGATGCTGAGATACTATGAAATGGTTACGGACCTCAGCAGTGAGGAACTGGCTGCACTGAAGGAAGCTCTGTCGTCAGGGAAGGCACATCCAAGGGATGTCAAAATGAAGCTGGCCTATACCTTTGTACGCCTATACCACGGTTCAGCAGTAGCGGAGTCTGCGCAGCAGCATTTCATCACTGTCTTTCAGCAGCGGCTGCTGCCCGAGAATATCGAGATCTATAATCTTGCAGCTGCTGAGCTTGAGAATGGCAAGATTCAGCTGGCCGAGCTACTGACCCGAATTGGTTTTGCAGGCTCAAAAGGTGAAGCCAAACGAAGCATTAAGCAAGGCTCAGTAAAATTAAACGAAGTGAAACAGGAAGAAATGAATGGTGAATTCATGCCGGTAAACGGAGATATTATCCAGGTGGGCAAGCGGAGGTTCATTAAGTTGCACTTGGTCTAGCCATGCTGAATAACCAGCGAAGGAATTTCTCCCCGCTGTACTCTTGTTCAATGGAAATGAAAAAAGCCCCCAGATTGCTCTGGAGGCTTTACTCGTTTTCGCAATAAGCGAAATCTTAACGGTTGTAGAATTCGACGATTTGCTTTTCATCGATATCTTGGGACAGCTCGGCACGTTCTGGCAAACGAATGTATTTGCCTTCGAAAGAGCCATCAGCATATTCCAGATAGCCTGGAAGGTGGGAACGGTTTTCCAGAGCTTCTTTGATGGAAGCCATAGCGCGGCTTCTTTCACGAAGTCCGATAACGTCGCCCACGCTTACACGGTAAGAAGCGATGTCGACTTTTTTGCCGTTAACGGTAACATGTCCGTGGGATACCAGCTGACGCGCACCAGCGCGGGAGTTAGCAAAACCAAGACGGTATACCAGGTTGTCCAAGCGGCTTTCGAGCAGGAACATGAAGTTTTCGCCCGCAATACCCTGGAGCTTTTGTGCTTTAGTGAAGAGAGTCTTAAACTGCTTTTCACCCAAACCGTACATGTGGCGCAGTTTTTGTTTTTCCAAAAGCTGCATTCCGTAGTTACTTACTTTTCTGCGTTGGTTAGCGCCGTGCTGTCCTGGTGGGAAAGGGCGTTTCAGGTCTTTGCCTGTACCGCTAAGGGAAATGCCCAGACGGCGGCTGAGTTTGAATTTAGGTCCGGTGTAACGTGCCATGTTATAGTAGACTCCTTTATAATTGAAATTTCATGTTAGGGCCTATTTGCGCCGCAAATCGTATCCGTGAAAGCGTTAGATGGTTTCACACTGCCGGGGAAGTTCAGCCGCTGCCCTGGCAGTAACGAGATGCGTGAGGGTGACACAACGTTACGCCCAATTAAGACTTGTTACAGTCTTGTTCAACAATAAATATTATATGAAAATGACAGGTAAAGTCAAGAGCAACTTAAAAGAGTTTTTGTCTATCTTTGTCGTTAGTTCTTTGGTCCTAAAAAAAATCCCGGTTTTGAGGAAAATATAATGCAATACCTAAAGAAAGGGAGTAAAATATAACTAATTAGATGTTATCGGAAAGCTATTTTAAAATTATCCTTCTCTTTCTTGTTGAAACGTTACAGGCCTATTAGAGGGCGGCAAAGTCGTTTCTGCTTGTTTTGAGATGCAAAGGGGATCCTCTTTATGTCAGAGCGGGAAGCATACGAATGCAAGGATAATCGTGTGCTGTTACAGGACACCATGCAATCAAGCGGAGAGAATCAAGATCCCGCCGCATGGCTCAGGGAAATGGATATTGTATCCTATGACTTCCCTTATGCTGCCAGTTTGATTGTGGAAAGCTTCAGGGAATGGCGAAGTCTGGCTGGACCGGCATTCGCGAAGTCCTGGAACTGGGGTGTGCTTAATTTTGAAGGGAAATATATTGATCATACAAATTTTATAGGCCATTCGGAGCAAAGCTGGAAGGTTCAATGGGAGGCTGCGGCAGCTTTTGCCCTCGAATCAAAAGAGCTATATACGGCACATCAAGAGGCTGATGGACATCAAATGTCCTTTTTAGTTCTGCCGATATTCTCGCGTGGTAAACGGGAAATCTTTGCTCTGCTCGGCTGCGCCATGCCGCAAGATCAATATGAACAAGGCGGATTGCATACTGCGGAAGCCATGGCGGCACATTATGAGACATGCTTTTACCGCAGATTTGAGCATGTGTTCGTGTCTGACTTGGCTGGTGTGCATCTTCATGCGGAGCGTGAGAGCAACAGGCGTTCACTGCTCTTCCAAATTGTGCAGCGGATGCATGACAATATAGATGTGAACGCTGTGCTTAATGAGGTTATTGACAGTATTTCGGCCATGTACCCGGGAGCCAGACTGGAACTCTTCATGTCACAGGACCACCGGAGCACTCATCCTCAGGTCAAACCGCTCCCGCTGTGCTGGGCCAATGATGATGTGTGCGCCAAGGCATTCAAGGATGGGCGAGTTGCCTTGTATGCCGGACGCGATGATAGCCATTCCGTTGAGATTGGCCTTCCGCTCGGCGGGAAGCAAGGGGTATATGGCGTATTTCATATGGTGATGGACAAGCCCTCTTTTCCGGAGGTCGATTTGCGCTTTCTAACCATGGTAGCTGATACTGCAGGGACTGCTTTTGAAAATGCCAAACTGTATGAACGTTCCAACCAGCTGATTCGAGAACTGCGCATGAGCAATGAACTCACTCAGCGTCTGAACCAAAGCCTGCGGCTCGGGGAGATCTTTCAATATGCCTTTGAAGAGCTGCTTGATATGTTTGATGCGGATTATTGCTGTATTTTGCATATGAATGAAGAAAAGGGCGGGCTGGAGGCGATCGCCTGCAACTATCATCCTCTGCTGGGCGAAATTATTGAGAAGAGTGCAGGTCTTGGAGGCAAGGTGTATGCCACGGGCGAGGCGCTTATTCTATCCGATTATCAGAATTCGGCGGGTACCTATTCGCGTCTGATGGATGCTACCGGGTCTAATTCAATCATCGCTACTCCACTTAGTGTCGGCGGAGAGGTTCGCGGCGCAATTATGCTTACCCACCGTGATCCGCATTTCTTCTCTTATGACAGCTACAGGCTGCTTCAGGCGATGGCTGGCCATATCGGACTTGCAGTAGGCAATGCACGTCTGCATGCCGAGGTTCGGCGTTTGGCAAACCGTGATACTCTGACCGGATTGTATGCGAGGCATTATCTGGACGAAGTAATTAAGGACAAGCAGGTTACAGATTTTTGCGGTTCCTTAATTGTTGTCGATATCGATCAGTTCAAGATGGTCAATGACACATACGGACACCAGCAGGGCGATAAAATTCTGAAGCAGGTAAGCGAAATCGTCAAGTCATCTATCCGTCAGGGAGATATTGCCGCGAGATGGGGCGGCGAGGAGCTTGCGGTCTATTTGCCCCAGCTTGGCGTTCAGCAGGCTGTATTTGTAGCGGAACGCATCCGCAATCGGGTAATGGGTGAGACCAAGCCGCGTGTTACCGTCTCCTGTGGGATTGCAGAGTGGAGCTGGACCGACGAGAAGGTCAGCGTGGAATCGCTTTTCTATCGGGCAGACATGGCGCTATATGATGCGAAGAATAACGGCAGAAACCTGGTCGTAATTGATAATAAAAAAGCCGAAGTTGGTGCGAAGAATCCTTGGGTGTAAGCCTGAGGATTCTTTTTTGTGTTTGGCTTGGGCGTATAAGCCTCAGTGCGTAGGAGACTCTAAAGAAATATTAACACTCTTAACCTGAAGGGCTTGAATACTATGAGAAAAACAAATGTTAAGAAAATGGTCCTGAGCACTCTTCTGCTGGGCTCCGCGATACTATGCACGAGCTGTGGACCCATAAATAACAAACCTGCGGCTGAGAATCTGAATCTGGCGCTAGCAGGGATGGACGGGAGCGACGGGGTATCCTTCGAAGGGGCTTCTTCCCTGCTGCTTAACGGCAAACCTGCTCCGGAAGCTTCGCTATACTATGGAGGATCTGTTGCAGAACATAACAAGGTAAGTCTTTACACTGTTTTGCCGGATAGGGGGACACCTCGCACGGCGGCCAGGGGAGAAAAGGTAACGCTGAAATCAAGCCCGGCAGGAACTCCAGCCTACTATTCCAAGCTCAAGAAGAATAATGGCGAATGGACCCTGCTGTCGGAGAAGGGTTCTGCCCAGGGAGATAATCCGCTGCCTGCGCTTAATCCGATCCGCCAGCTCGACGAACTGGAGAATCTGGAAAAAAAGGTGACGGAAGAAGCCGGTACAGCAAGAGGAACAAGGGTGTTGCGCATCGAGCTTAGTGAAGCGGAAGCGAAGAGACAGCTAGCTGCAGAGCTCCAGCATCAGATGGATGCCATCCGCCCAGAAGGGTCCACGATAAACCTTAAGACAGCGGACAAGGGATTGGAGTCTTTGCAGCTGGTATGGGAGCAGAAGAACAATGAACTTCAGCAGAAGCTTAAGCAGGTATCCGTCAAGACGGTGTACTATCTTAAGGTGGATAAGAAACGCAACCTTCCAAAGAGCCTGACCAGCAGCCGAAAAGTAAGCCGTCCTGGAGTCCAAACCGTAAGTGGCAGTACCGTAGAAGAAATTTATCTAACACAGGTCAATTTTTATGGCTACCGCTGAATTTCGGTGTCCCCCATGCCTTGCGCTCCAGTACAGGCGTGCTACAATGAAACGGTATGTCTACTATTTAGCATGAGGAAGGAAGAGAGAAAAGAATGAAGGATCCAAGGATTCAAAAGCTTGCGGAAAACCTTGTAAGCTACTCTGTAAACGTGCAGCCGGGCGAAAACGTGCTAGTCGAAATGATCGGCAGCGAGAGAGATTTGATCAAAGCTGTGGTGGAGGAAGTGGGTAAAGCCGGAGGCCGTGCATTTGTGCAGCTTACCGACCGTACAGTCCTGCGAAGCATGCTTAAATATGCAACACGTGAAGGGCTTGAAGCCTGGGCGGAAATCGATCTGAACCGGATGAAACAAATGGATTGCTATATCGGAATACGTGCCGGGGAGAACGTTAATGACCTCTCGGACGTGCCTGAAGAAAATATGAAATTGTATAATTCCCTGTATTCTCATCCGGTACATAGCGAACAACGCGTCAAGCACACAAAATGGGTTGTTCTTCGGTATCCCAATGCTAGTATGGCCCAATTAGCCAATACCACCACGGAAGCCTTTGAGGACTTCTACTTTGAGGTCTGCAATCTGGATTATGCCAAAATGGATAAGGCTCAGGACGCGCTTGCTGACCTCATGCGAAGAACGGATAAGGTCCGCATTGCCGGACCAGGTACAGAGCTTACTTTCTCCATTCAGGGGATTGGTGCAGAGAAATGCTCCGGACAGAAAAACATTCCAGACGGTGAGGTTTATAGCGCTCCAGTCCGTGACTCCGTGAATGGAACAATCAGCTATAACGCTGCCACACTGTATAACGGAGTGACTTTCGAAAATGTCAAATTCAAATTCGAAAACGGGAAAATTGTTGAAGCTACAAGCAATGATACCGCGCGGTTGAACGAGATTCTGGATTCTGACGATGGTGCCCGCCATATTGGCGAATTTGCGATCGGCTTCAATCCATATATCCTGCACCCTATGAAAGACATTTTGTTTGATGAGAAAATCGCCGGCAGTCTGCATTTCACCCCGGGCCAAGCCTATGATGTAACGGATAACGGGAACCGGTCCTCGATTCACTGGGACCTGGTTCTCATCCAGCGTCCAGAATACGGTGGCGGCGAAATCTATTTTGACGATGTGCTAATCCGCAAGGATGGGATTTTTGTTCTTCCTGAACTGAAAGGTCTGAACCCCGAAAACCTGAAATAAAATGGGTTCATAAGCGAATTTAGCGGCTTACATTCTATTTTCAGGAAAATTCCTTGCACGAGTAAGCGGATTCAATGTATCATGGAATTGGTTACAAAAGACTTAAGTTTCATAATCAAGTTGCGGAGGGATTCCTATGTCCAGTAACAATGCGGCAATCGTGGATATTGCCCAAACGGCAAGCCAGTTCAACTCATCTATCGTTCTTCAAGCAGAGAACAAGTACATTGATGTTAAGAGTATTCTTGGTTTGTTTACAACTCTTGTATCCAGCCAAAGCTACGAGCTGCATGTTCATGGCGCAGATGCCGAAGAAGCAAAGAAGGCAATGAGCGAAGTGTTTGCCAAACATGGATTGAAATTTACAGTGGTAGCGGAATAATTCAATTATTCCCGTAGGACGTCCTGCCTGTGCAGGGCGTTTTTTCTATAAACATATAACTAAAATATGGTGCATTTCTGCTTGATTATAAACTGCATTCTTGTATTGGGTTCCGATTTCGACTAATATTAAACTAAATAGCAATTGCAGCTGTAACTTTTGGACATGGGGGGGATAATGCATGACTTCATCGGATTTACAGGAACAGCTTAATCTAAGAGCAGTCACTCTTCTACAAGAAGATGCAGATAAAATTCAGAAGCTCATTGAAGTGCAGATGGAGAATCTGGCGACACGCTACTGTCCTCTCTATGAGGAAGTGCTGGATACCCAGATGTACGGTTTCTCCAGAGAGGTGGATTTTGCAGTCAGAGCAGGCCTGGTGCCGGAAATTTCGGGTAAGCTGATACTGAGCGAGCTGGAGCGTAATCTGGCTGTACTGTACGATGCGCTGAATAAGAAAGCTGAAGAGCGCGAGATGCTGTAATCTTAAGCAGGATAATGTATGGTGTTCAACAAATAATCCTTATATTTATAAAAAAGCACATGAGGACCTATGTCCGCCATGTGCTTTTTTGTCTTAGACGAGATAAAAAGAAACGCCGAGAATCATGTATACGGCAAGCAGGAGTAATCCCTCATACCAGTTGGTCGCCCCATCCTGAATGATGGATTTGGCGATGAAGACCGAGACGGCGATCGCGACAATCTCTATCGTGGTGAAGACAATGTCCATCGTGTTGCCCATGAAATAGCTGGCAAAGATCAGGACCGGGGCGACGAATAGGGCGATCTGCAGACTGCTGCCGACAGCTATTTCTACCGCTGCACCAATCTTGTTCTTCATGGCCAGCATGATTGCAGCGCTGTGCTCCGCGGCATTACCAATGATGGCAACAAGGAAGGCGCCGACAAAGAGCTCGCTGAAGCCGAAACGTTCGGTCAGAGTTTCCAGTGTACCCACCAGCCATTCACTGACGAAAGCAACCATTACTGTTGCCAGCACCAGATAAATAATCGATCTCTTCATGGACCAGGCTGGCTTATGCTCATTAGGCAGTTCTTCATCATTGTCTTCGGTAACGTCTGCCAGATATTTTTTGTGCGTAATCATGGAGAAGACCAGCCAGGCCATGTAGGCGGCGATCAGCAGTCCGGCGACCACGAGACTGAGTATATCCGTATCTTTTTCCGTGATGGAATGGGTATTGAAGAACATGGCGGGTACAAAGAGGGCAATGACCGCCACAATCATCAGAGAGCCATTTAGCCCAGCCAGTGTGACATTGAAGTTCTGAACTTTGAATTTCATGCCTCCGGCGAAGATACTAAGGCCCAGTACCAGCAGAAGATTACCGATGATGGAGCCGGTGAGGCTGGCTTTGACCATATCGAACAGCCCTTCCTTCACCAGGAAAAAGGCGATTATCAGCTCTGCCGCATTGCCGAAGGTGGCATTTAGAAAGCCCCCCAGCCGCTGTCCGGCATAGTGAGCTACACTTTCGGTAGCCCTTCCCAGAAATCCGGCTACAAAAACGACCGAAATGGCAGAAAGTATGAACTGCAGCGTGTGGTCCCAGTCCGCATAATGTCCGATGGCGCTGAGGAGAAAGGTAACGGCTAACAGCGCGGGAGATATCCATTTTTTCAAGTAAGGCACACTCCAGTCTCAATATGTAGGTTGAATTCATAATCAATATACCCAAATTGTTCCTGTGTGTAAACGGAAATGCGAGAAAGTCATTTGCTTTTTAGCCTGTTTTCGAATTACAATAATTGATAATGAGTGTAGGGGGGTTATGGCATGGCGGAACAACTTCAACTGGAAATGGGTAACATACGGATATCAAATGACGTCGTCTCGAAGATTGCCGGACTGGCTGCTTTGGAGACCCCGGGAATTGCGGCCATGTCTGGTGGCTTGTCCGAGGGCTGGGCCAAGCGTCTCAGCGGCAAGAACGTGCAAAAAGGTGTAACCGTTGAAGTGGGGCAGCTTGAGGCCGCAGTGGACTTGCGCATTATCGTTCTGTATGAAACTCCGATTCACGAGGTGTGCCGGATGCTTCAACAGAATGTACGCGAGGCTGTGGAGAGCATGACGGGACTTCATATCGTTGAAGTCAACGTTAAGGTAGAAGGCGTGGCTTTTAAGAACGACGAAATTTCGTAAGCGGTATACCGCTGAAGAGGGCAGCTTGCTGACCTGAATACCAAAAGGCAGTCCGGGAGGTTATCCTGGGCTGCCTTTTGTTTGGTGAAATCATATAAAAATTCATTTCTCGCTGAAACGACACATCTGTACCGTCAGCGGGCGCGTACCTGTCTAACGGTAGTAACCGATTTCGTGACTTCCTCTTTGGCTGGCCGGTTGGTCTCTCTTGATATACTAAGCATAATCCCCATGGAGAGCATGGTAACCAGCAAGGAGGAACCGCCATAGCTGATGAATGGAAGGGTTACCCCGGTAAGCGGAATCGTGTTGGTGACACCGCCGATGTTGACAAAGGCCTGGATGGCAATCAGACCCATGACCCCGATGCCGACAAGGGTTCCGAAAGGATCCGTGCATCTGAGCGCAATCAGGATGCCCCGCCAAATGAAGTAGAGGTAAATTAACAGAAAAATGGATGTCCCCACAAATCCCAGTTCTTCACCGATAACGGCAAAGATGAAGTCTGTATACGGATAGGGCAGGTAATGCAGCTTCTGGATACTTTGCCCGAAGCCGGAACCGCGGGTTCCACCCTCCCCAAGAGCAATCAAGGACTGAACGATATTGAAGCCGCTGTCTTCAGCGTCTGCCATAGGGTTTAAGAAGGCGCTGATCCGGTCCTGTTTGTAGTCCTGGCTGCCTGCCGTGGTCCCTGAGGACGGTGACAGGGAATCAATGGCTGTTTTCGCTCCCATAACAATGCCGACACCCAGCACAAGCAGAGCAATGGAAGCCATAATGTGCTTCATGCTCGCCCCACCTGCGTAGATGACAAGCCCGCTGGTGGCAACAAGGATAAGACATGAACCTAAATCCGGCTGCATCATAATGAGTCCGGCTACAATCCCGACAATAACCATCACCGGAATATATCCAGTGCGCAAATCTCTAAGCCGCTCGCCTTTTTTGGTAATCAGGGCAGCCAGATAGAGAATGATGGATATTTTGGCCAGCTCCGTGGGCTGAATGCCGAGACCCCCGATGCTGAACCAGCTTTTGGCACCGTTGATTTTCTCTGTGGACGCTACGAACAATAGCAGAACTAATGTAATCATGAAGATTGGTGCATACCATTTCTTGAATTTAGTGTAGTGGATATTCATGGTCATAAACATGACGATGCTTCCAAGCACCACCCAGATGATCTGGCGTTTAACAAAAAATAAGGGATCATTTCCGAACTTTTCACTGGCTAAGGTAAGGCTTGAACTGGAGCTGAAGACCATCACGAGTCCAAAGCCGACAAGCAGGAGAGTCAGAATAAGCAACTGGAAATCAGGCGTTCCTCTTTTGGGCAGGCTGACATTTTTTGTCGTCGTTCCCTTTACACTTCTCAAGCCTCAAGCAGCGCTTTCAGTTCAAGAATATGCTTCGCCGCATCATCCAGAACAGGTGTAGGAACCGGAGATTCATACTCCAGACCATGAGGAAAGGTGGCTTTGCCCAAGTAAACGGCTTCAATGGCGAGCACAGCGTCCGACTTTTCCAGCTTGCCCTCGACAGCACGTGTATTGATCCGTAAAAAATATTCTCCGCCGTTCTGCTTGTCTTCGATTTTGCAGTCGTAAGTGGCACGGTAGTATTCCCACTGCCAGCGGATGAACCCGGCTTTGGCGGCACTTTCGTCCAGATAGAGAAGGTCGCTTTTCAATCCAACGAGGCCCGTGTTCTCAAATATCATAGCGCACATATCCCCCTTATGAAGTATAATCATAATTTCATGTTCAATATTATAGATGTACTTTTTCATGATAGTATGTTTCCCGGTGTTCTGCAAGGCATGACAGGCCTATCAGTACCCTCTTTTTTGTGTTTCTGCTACAATAATAGAAATATAGCCTTAACGGCTGAATGGAAGTTGAACGGAAGGTTCGAAAGCCTGTCCAAAGCGGGAATCAGGAGAAGGGAATGGATCAGATATGGAGAGGTTAGTACTTGAACAGCTGCTGCCGGATATGGTGGAATGGCGCCGGCATTTGCACCGTCATCCGGAGCTGTCTTACCAGGAGAAAGAGACATCGGCATTTGTTGCTGCCAAGCTTGAAGAGTTCGGGATTGGGATCATTAGAAGCAAGGCGGGTTATGGATTGACCGGGATATTAAAGGGGGCGAAGCCTGGGAAAACGGTTGTTCTGCGTGCAGATATGGATGCTCTTGCCATCACGGAAGAGAACGGCCGGGAATATGCCTCACAGAAACCTGGAGTCATGCATGCCTGTGGTCATGACGGACATACGTCCATGCTGCTTGCGGCTGCATCCTATTACAGCAGCCGCAAGGAAGAACTGCAAGGAGAGCTGCGCTTCCTGTTTCAGCCTGCGGAGGAGATTTGCCCCGGCGGAGCGCTGGGAATGATTGCTGAAGGGGTATTGGAGGGGGCGGATGCGGTCTACGGTCTGCATCTGTGGACACCGCTACCCTTTGGAACGGTAGCCAGCGCACCCGGGCCGCTGATGGCATCAGCGGATGAATTCTTCATCGACATCATCGGCAAAGGCGGACATGCCGGTACTCCACATCGCACGGTCGATAGTATTGTGGCCGGAGCTGCTCTTGTGACGCAGCTGCAGAGCATTGTGAGCCGGTCCGTAGACCCGTTACGGCCTGCTGTAGTCAGTGTGGGTACGATTCAGGGAGGTTCGGCCCAGAATATCGTTTCGGAGAGATGCAGGCTCACCGGGACGGTGCGTGCATTCGATGAGGAGACCCGTTATCTCATCCGCCATAGAATGGAAGAGATCGTGGCTTCCGTGGCGGCGGCCTATGGTGCAGAAGCCAAGATGGAATATTTGATGGGTTATCCCCCGCTGGTCAATGATGAAGCGGAATTCCGCCGTTTTTTCCGTGTGGCTCCCGCAGCACTTGGAGATTCGGTCAGCGTTGTTCAGATGGAGAAAATCATGCCGGCAGAGGATTTTGCATATTATGTCAAGGAAGTTCCCGGCTGTTTCATCTTTGTTGGAGCGGGCAACCCGGATAAAGATGCGGTGTACCCGCATCACCACAGCAAATTCGATTTTGATGAGGATGCCTTGCTGTATGGTGCGAAACTGCTCGTAGCGATGGCTGATTCCTGCCTGAATGAATAAATAATGGTGCATAAATTTACAGTTTAAGGGGACCCTACTTCCGAAGAACATGGACAACATGATAGGAGGGTTCAATCTTGAAGACAGTCAAAGAAGTGATGACAACGCATCCTGTGTGTGTGACACTGCAGGACAATATCTATGAGGTTGCCGTGAAAATGAGAGATGCTGATACAGGTGTAATCCCCGTTGTTGATTCAACGGATCGAGAAACCTTGATTGGTATCATTACGGACCGGGACTTGGTCATCCGTGGTTATGCACAGAAGCATTCCGGTTCAACTTCCGTGGAAACGGTAATGACCAAAGGGATCACAGCTGTTTCTGAATCGACCTCTGTGGACGAAGCAGCCGATCTGATGGCTTCCAAGCAGATCCGGCGCATACCGGTAGTGAACGGGAAAAAGCTGATCGGGATTGTATCGCTGGGTGATTTGGCAGTGAAGAACATTTTCGCTGATGAAGCAGCTGATGCCCTGACTGACATTTCGCAGCAGCATCTGCATTAGATAAGCACTTGGGGAAGCTCATGTCCGTTGTTTACGGGGGTGGGCTTTTTCCTGCTACCTTCTTATTTCAAAAGATACATAGTCCCGGGAGACCATAGCCAGATTCGTATTGGAGGGTTTTGGATGAAAGGAAGCGGAATAGGAGCGTGCATCGTCCGTAAGGACCGGACCCTGCTGCTGGAATGCGGACATCCCGGTTTTGAGGCGGCAAGAACGGACTTGGCCGATTATTGCGAGCTTGTGAAGAGTCTCCCTGCCTATCACACTTACCGGATTACCCCTTTGTCACTTTGGAATGCGGCGGCTGCAGGCAAGACTGCGGAAGAAATAATACAGAGTCTGAGTCTGCTATCGCGCTCGGGGATTCCCGCAGGCCTGGAGGAAGAAGTCAAACTTCTGGTATCCCGTTACGGAAGACTGCAGCTCTATGCTGATTCGGCCGATCTTTCGCTGATGATCCTGCGCGCTGACACCCCTGGGCTGCTGGACGAATTGGCAGAACAAGCAAGCTTGGTTGAGGTCGGTCTGGTAAGAACGGCTCCATTGGAATACCAATGTCCGGCAGAACAACGGGGTCTGCTGAAGCAGGAACTGACGAGGATGGGGTTCCCGGTTCTTGATTATGCAGGATATCGGGACGGTCAGGCACTACATGTGCCATGGAAGGAACCTGCCGGGAGTGGAACGGCTGCCGTTTGGGATGCTTTTGGTTTGCGTGACTATCAGGACGCAGCGGTCCGCAGGTTCGAGGGAATGGGCGGGAGCGGTGTTGTTGTTCTGCCCTGCGGTGCAGGTAAGACGATTGTGGGTCTGGCGGTGCTGGAGAGTCTCCAATGCGAGACGCTGATTCTCACTTCAAGCGCTACCTCAGTGACGCAGTGGCGGGAAGAGCTGCTGACGAGAACCGGTCTGGATGAAGAATCTGTAGGCGAATATAGCGGCGTGAAAAGAGAGGTCCGGCCGGTTACGGTGACGACATATCAAATGATGACGCACCGGCGATCCAAAGGAGGATCTTTTGTTCATATGAATCTGTTTACGCAGCGGAATTGGGGACTGATTATTTACGACGAAGTGCACCTGCTTCCCGCTCCGGTGTTCAGAGCTACAGCAGATATCCAGGCCACCAGGCGGCTTGGACTGACCGCAACATTAGTCAGGGAGGATGGGCGTGAAACGGATGTATTTTCTCTTATCGGCCCTAAATGCTATGAAATGCCCTGGAAGGTGCTGGAGAAGCAGGGATGGATAGCGGCTGTAGACTGCATAGAAGTCGTTGTGCCTATGCCTGATGAGTTAAGGCTCAAGTATCTGTATGCCGGAGAAAGAGAGAAGTTCCGGATCGCTGCAGGGAATCCGGCGAAGATTGCGGCTGTGGCGAGAATTGTTAGCACACATCCTGATGAATCCGTGCTGGTCATCGGGCAATACCTGGATCAGCTTAGGAACTTGGCGGAAAGCCTGGAAGCGCCGTTGATTACCGGGAAAACGCCTCAGCGCGAGCGGGGCGAGTTGTATTCTGCCTTTAGAGAGGGAAGATTGCGGCTTCTGGTTGTATCCAAGGTAGCGAACTTTGCCGTGAATCTTCCGGATGCTTCGGTGGGCATTGAGGTGTCTGGTGCCTACGGTTCCCGGCAGGAGGAGGCCCAGCGCCTAGGGCGTATTTTGCGGCCGAAGCCGGGTGAGAACAAGGCCTACTTTTATACACTCGTGTCGGGAGACAGCAGGGAACAGGATTTTGCTTTACGCCGCCGTCTGTTTCTGACCGAGCAGGGCTATGAATATGCTGTCCAGACGGAGCAGCAGGAGGAGATCATCCTATGATGGGGTTATCTAGGGAAGCATTACTGGTGCTCCACCAAATCATCAAAAACTACGCCGCGCAACGGTTTACAGAAGCTCAGGCAGAGCAACTGTCTCCAGTGTCACTGTGCCGGGTAGAACTGCATCTGGCTCTTCTGGAACTGCGGGAGGCGGGTGTGCTGGAGCTTCGGCAGAAATTATGGGGGGAGCGGCTGTATCAAATTCCCGGGCAGTACCTCCCTTTTTTTCTACAGAAGCTGTTCCCCGGTTCACCTGTCCGGGCAGCAGGAAGGGTGGCGGTAATTGAAGCGGAGGCCGGACCGGAGCTCGCTGGACAATGGTTTCGAACGCTGGTGTTCATCGCCAGTGAAGGGCTTCCGGTTACTGCCAAAGGAGCCGTCCATAAAAAAAATATCAGTCGTCTGGCCGACACGCTTACTCTGCCGGAGGAACAGTTGAAGGGTCTGTTCCCGCCGGATCAGCTAGCGTTGTATCCGTTCCCGCTTCCGGTCATGGTTATGCTCGATCTCCTGCTATGCCTGGGGCTTGTCCGCCGCACAGATTCGGCGTATCTTCTGGACACAGGTATGCTGGAAAACTGGCTGCAGCTTTCAGGCATACAAATGTCGAATCTGCTGTACGGAGTGATATTGAACCGTTACGGCCTCCCGGGGCCTGCAGAGCAGCATTTCCGCTATATCATTTCCTCATCCGGGTATTATTCAGGCCAGTGGTTTATGATTCGGGATATTCTGGCCTGGATGTCTGAAATGGGACTGGCCCTAGGACAATCCATGGAAACGCTGGAGGCTTCTGCACGGAATTGGCTCAGAGCGCTGGCCGGATTCGGCTGGTGTGAGCTGGGAAGTCTGGATGACGGATCAGCTTGTTTCCGCTGGACGGCGGCCAGACCAGAGATCCATCCGGGCGAGCCTGCTTCGTTCTCCAGCCCCAGCAGCGGTATTCCAGCACAAGAGATCGGAGCTGAGAAAAAAAGGGATCAGGAGACCTTAGTGCAGCAAGCTGGAAAACGGCCGGTTTCGGCATCTCCCGGTTTCATCGTGCAACCGGATTTTGAGGTGCTGGTTCCTCCAGAGTGTCCTTACAGTCAGCGCTGGATGCTCGCAGCTTGTGCAGAACTACTGCATAGTGATGATCTATGGAGCTACCGGCTGACCCGGAACAAGCTGGAATCTGCAGCAGAGCAGGGGCTGTCACCGCAAAATGTGATTAGCTGGCTGGCAAAGCATGCAAAGGGCGGACTGCCGGACCAGGTGGAGCAGTCTTTGGTGCAGTGGGGCAAAGGAATCGGCAGAACAGAGCTCTCAGAGGTAATCCTGCTGTCTTGCCGTTCCGAGGCAGACGGAAATGATATCGCTGCCCATCCCCGTGTGGCTGGAATTCTGTCCCGCTTAGGGCCATTGCATTTTATCGTCCGTGCGGAAGATATCGAGCTAGTACGAAAGGAACTGGGGGCAGCAGGAATGGCTCCAGCCAAGAGGATAGCAGGACAGGAAGAAAAGCCCGGGAAGGATTGGCCGTTAGTCAGCGGGAGTAGGGAGAACCTGTCTTCTGCAGCTGTCTTTTCCGTCGATGGTACAGAACGCGGTCTGCTTGTAAGCGCCCCGGAACTGCCAAGAGTGCCTTTCAATCCGCATGCGGCAGAGGAGGCGATACTTACTGGTCTCGAGTCTGTTCCGCAAATGTGGATGAAGCAATGGCGCAAGTATCATGTTACGACTGCCCAAAAAGTAATGGAGCAGGCTTTGGAATGGGGGATTAAGGTCCGTTTGACCCATAAGGGACAAGACTGTGAATTCATCCCTGTACGGATCAGCCGCAATCCTTGGGAAGTAAAAGGTGTGCTGCTTTCCGTGGATTCGGATAGTGTGGAGGAGATGCGGCTGGGCGCGGACGATTGGCAGGAAATGCAGCTCATCATTCCCAAATTGCGGAGAAATTCCTCTTCTGCTTAGGCTAGCGGGTATGGTATGATAGGAGAGTCTACGGTATGCAGTAGAACATTAACGCAGAAACGAGTTGAAGTTCATGAGCGTAGCGGAATTGAATACGGTCGATATGGCCGAAGTGCTGACATACGCCTATGAATTAGGTGATATGATTAATCAATCCGCCGAAGTGTCGGATTACTTATACTGGAAAGGACGGGTGGATGCCAGCCCGGAAATCCAGGCCATGGTCAAGCGGCTGCAGGGGAAGAAAGAGCTGTTTGAGGAGACACAGCGGTTTGGACATTTTCATCCTAACTATCATTCAGCCAAGGATGAGGTTACAGTGGTAGAGCAGGAGCTTGAGCAGTTCGAAGAGGTTGCCCGCTTCAAGCAGGCAGAGAAAAACCTTGATGATATGCTTCATTCCATGTCAGAAACCATTGCTTATTCGGTATCGGAGAGCATTAAGGTTCCAAGCAATGACCCGTCTCCCAAAGGCGGAGGATGCGGCAGCGGCGGCAGCTGCTCCTGCGGATAGATAGGCTTCTGATCAGGGGAACAGAAAGTGAGGCGAATAGCTGATGTTTGCGGAACGAACAGGATATATTGTATGGGTTAGTGACGTTAAGGCGGCACGGAATCTGGAGAAATACGGGACTTTGCATTATGTATCCAGGAAGATGCATTACGCCGTGATGTATGTGAACGCGGAACGAGCCGAGGAAGTCATGAAGAACGTCCGCAGACTCTCCTACGTGCGCAAGATTGAAAGATCCTACCGAAATGAACTGAAGACAGAATATACCAGCAACGGACCGGACAAGACCCGTTATTATGGATTGTAGGTTCTGATCTTTGAGAATGAGCAGGTGCCAGGGCGGCATCTGCTTTTTTGCATAATTTACATAGGAACAGGTAGATCTGAAAGTCAGAGAGGGATTGAAGCAGGAGGGAGAACCCAAGGAACATGCAGAATGAAGAATGGCTCACAAGCGCAGGCATTGACATTGGAACCAGTACGACAAAATGTGTGTTCAGCCGTTTGAAAATAGAGCGGCAATCCGGCTTGTCCAGCCTTCCGCAGTTTCATATTACCGAACGAAATGTGTTCTATGAAAGCCGGATGCATCGAACACCGCTGATTGGAGATTCGCAGATAGATCTTGGGCAATTAGAGCGGATTCTGGCCAGCGAGTATAGCAATGCAGGTCTTTTACCTGATGATATTCATACGGGTGCTGTTATCATTACCGGGGAAACAGCGTTTAAGCAGCAGGCGGATGTGGTATTGCATAGCCTTGCTGCAAGTGCAGGAGAATTCGTTGTTGCACAGGCGGGCGGGGATTTGGAAGCAGTGCTGGCAGGCAGGGGATCTGGGGCAGAAGCCCGTTCCCTGCACGTAAAGGGACAGGTAGTCAATGTGGATATCGGTGGCGGGACAGCCAATGCTGCTTTTTTCGAAGGCGGGAGCTGTATTCGAATGCTCAATTTCCATATCGGGGGCCGTTTGATCATGCTGGAAAAGGACGGGAGCATCACACGGATTTCCCCTCCTGTCCTGCATTGGCTGAAATCTGCGGGTTTCACGATGTTACGGGAGGGAGAGGTGGCTGAGATTGGCCAGCTCCGGCAACTTGCTGAACGATGGAGTGAAATGCTGCTGGAGGGGATTCAAGAGACTGTGGACTGGAGCAAATATCCACTCATCTACGGAAATCCTGACAGCAGAAAGGTACGCTCTGAAACGGAGATTGCTGAGATCTGGATATCCGGTGGTGTAGGAGCGCTTATGGAGCAGGAGTCACCGCCAAACCTCGCTGAAGCCGCCAGATTCGGAGATATCGGACCGCTGCTGGCCTCGGCTTTGCGTATCGCCGGAATCCGTTATCCTGTAAAACTACAGGCTGCGCCAGAAGCGCAACGGGCTACCGTTATAGGGGCTGGAGTCCACACGGCAATGCTAAGCGGCTCAACCGTGTTCGCGGACCGGATGCTGCTCCCGCTGAGGAACCTACCTCTAGTGCGTGTGACATGGCATGACCAGCTTGGTGAAGAGCTAACCGCGATAGAGCTCGGAGTAAAAGAAGCTTTTGCGGAAGGGAAACAAAAATATGGGGGTGCAGGAATAGAGGCGTGCAAGTTCGCAGTAATTGTTCCGCATCTCTCTGTCTGTACCTATCCGCTGATCCGCCGGATTGCCGAAGCTGCAGCTGCCTCGGCTATTCATTATCAGCTGGAAATGGCTGTTATCATTTGTGAGAATGATATCGCAAAAGCGCTGGGGAATTGTATCCATCTGATAACGGGCGGGAACCTGCCTTGTGTATGCCTGGATCAGGTTGCGGCCCGGCATGGGGATTATGTGGACATCGGTGAGCCTGTAGGTGAAGGATATATTCCGCTAGCTGTAAAAACCCTTGTTTTTCATTCATGAGGGAAAAAACAAAGAAAGGGATTGAAGCCGATGAAATTGACGATCTCGCTACAAGGGGAGAGCTATGGCTTCCGCGATTTGAAGCAGCTGTTCGCTGCAGCCAATGAGGAGAGGTCAGGGGATATACTGGCTGGACTTGGAGCGGAGCATGCCAAAGAACGGATAGCGGCCAAGCTGCTGCTTGCGGATCTGACACTGGCCGATATCCGCAGCCACCCTATGCTCCCTCCAGAAGAGGATGAAATCTCAAGAGTCATCGAAGAAGGCGTAGATGAACAGGCATATCAGCGCATTCGCCACTGGACAGTGGGGGATCTCCGAGATCAGCTGCTGTCCCAAGATTCGGCCGGGGTTCAGGACATCAGCAAAGGATTGAACAGTGAGATGGTAGCGGCGGCTGCAAAGCTCATGTCCAACCTGGATCTGATTCAAGCCGCCGCCAAGTGCGAGGTTATCACCCGCTGCAATACGGTTCTTGGGGGCAGAGGAAGACTGGGGAGCCGGGCACAGCCCAACCATCCGACAGATGATCCTAAAGGCATGAAGGCTTCAATCTATGAAGCGCTGAGCTACGGTGTTGGGGATACGGTGATTGGGATTAATCCGGTCATCGATACAACCGACAACATCCTCCGGCTGTTCCATGAGACGATGGAGGTCATCCATCGCTGGAACATTCCGACTCAAAACAGTGTGCTCGCCCATGTCACCACCCAGATGAGAGCCATTGAAAAGGGCGCGCCAGCGGATCTGATCTTCCAGAGTCTTGCGGGTACGCAGAGCGGCAATGATTCATTTGGCATTAACCTGCGGCTACTGGAGGAAGCAGATCAGCTGATTCAGGAGTCGGGAACGGCGAAGGGTGAGAACCGCTGGTATTTTGAAACCGGCCAGGGTTCCGAGCTGTCTGCAGGGGCCCATCATGGTATTGACCAGGTAACGCTGGAGTCCCGCTGCTACGGGCTGGCGAAGCGCTTCAAGCCCTTTATGCTGAATACCGTAGTTGGGTTCATAGGCCCGGAATATTTATATGACAGCAAACAGGTGATAAGAGCAGGCCTGGAGGATCATTTCATGGGTAAAATCCAGGGGCTGCCGATGGGTGTGGATGTCTGTTACACCAACCATATGCGGGCAGACCAGAATGATATGGATAATCTTGCTGTCCTGCTGGCTGCCGCAGGGGTGAATTTCATCATCGGGGTGCCCATGGCGGACGACTGTATGTTGAATTACCAGTCAACCAGCTTTCATGATATAGCTACTCTCAGGGAACTGCTGCGCTTGCAGCCCGGCGCTGAATTCGCGGCGTGGGCAGAGAGCATGGGCATTCTGCAGGACGGGCGGCTGACCGCGCTTGCCGGTGACCCGACGAGATTGATGTAGGTGGAATGGTCTCAAAAAAAGTATAGCTAACCAAACGTTCAGGAGGGAAAAATATGCCCTTTCGAGATGAAGACAGAATGCAGGAGCTGAAGCAGGCGACGCCCGCCAGAATTGGCACGGGCAGAGCGGGCACGCGGCCGACCACCCGTGAACTGCTGAAGCTGCGATATGATCATGCGGCTGCAGTTGATTCAGTGTACGGCAGCGTTAGCACCGACCTGCTTGCAGAGCTGGGGCTTTTCATAGTGGATTCCGGAGCGGTCGACCAAGAGCTATATTTAAGGAGACCGGATCTGGGCCGGCTCCTGCCGGATCACAGCATACAGCAGCTCCTCCAGCGTTGTATTCCATCCCCTCAAGTGCAGCTTGTGGTCTCGGACGGGCTCAGTGCCGGTGCTATTGAGCATAATGCGGGTGATTTGATTCCGGCGCTACTGGATTCGCTGCAGGTGCAGGGTCTGAAGGCAGGGACTCCTTTTTTTGTAAGGAATGGGCGGGTGGGAATTATGAATGCCATTGGAGATATTCTCCATCCGGAGACAATCGTGCTCCTGATCGGTGAACGGCCGGGGCTGATTACCTCCCATTCGATGAGTGCCTATCTCTGTTATAGACCGTGTGCCGGAATGACTGATTCGGATCGGATGGTCATCTCCAATATTCATCAAGGCGGGACACCTCCCGTGGAAGCGGGTGCTCATATAGGCAGTCTGATCGCCAGCATGCTGAAACAAAAAAAGAGCGGGGTTGGTCTGGTTCAGTAAACAGAATGAACGGGATCTAATTCCTGAACTGCCCAAATCAGGGCAGCTTTTTTATGGACGAAGCCGTGGGAATTGTCGAAATGCCTCTGTTTTGCCTTGTACTTTTTATCGCTGCTTAATACTTCCGCTATATGCTGGGAAGAGAGTGACAAAATTCACGAGAGAAAACAAACAGGTGACCTAATGACGAAACGAATGGCAATAACCCAAAAACTATCGGCAATTCCCCAGTATCTTCAGCACATCAACGGCAGGCTGCATAACGAGGTGAAGGAGCTGAGAAGGCTGTCGGCCCTGTTGGATATTATGAATCATGGGCGGCTGGATACCTTTTTCCAACCGATTCTGCAGCTGAGAAGCGGGCTGACGATGGGTCATGAGGTACTGAACAGGCCGCCCAACTCTACGCAATTTCCGACCACGGAGCATTTCTATGAATTTGCCGGCCGTACGGATCAGATGTTCAGATTCGAGCACTATTGCCGGCGGATTTCGCTATCGCGTTATATGGAACGGCTGCCGGAAGGAGGAGCAAAGACCGACACGCTTGTATTTATCAACGTACACCCGGGAGTCTTGAACGATGTCCGGCATAAAAGCGGTGAAACGCTCAGTCTCCTGCAGGAGCTGAATCTCTCCCCGGAGCGGGTTGTATTTGAATTAACCGAGCGGCAGGCAGTCCAGGATTATGTAGGATTCGAGAAAGTGCTGTCACATTACCGTGAGCAGGGCTTCCGAATTGCTGTGGACGATGCCGGCTCCGGCTATAACAGCCTCAAGACACTGGTCTATCTGAAGCCGGAGTTCATCAAGCTGGACAAATCCCTGATCCGTGGCATCCACGGCAACCGGGAGCAGCAGGAGCTATTGGAGCTAATCAGTGAATATGCCTATCGATCCGCTACCCGGGTCATTGCTGAAGGTATCGAAACGGAAGAAGAACTGCTGTATTTGCAAATGGCCGGCATTGAATTCGGACAAGGCTATGCGCTTGGCAGGCCCGGACACCGGCCGGTGCGGGGTGCTTTTCCAGCGGATTCCCCACAAGTTCCAGTTAGAGGAGGCTATAAGCATGTTTCTTCAGATCGGTGAAATTGCTGAACAAATTCCAGAGATCTCCCCTCACCAGAAATGCGCGTATGTAGACCATATCTTTAAGAGCAATCCTCAGCTCCAGGGTGTGGCAGTGACGGAGGGCGGGCAAGCGGTCGCATTGATCATGAGGATTCGCTTTTATCAGCAGATCGGTACACTCTATGGCTTCACCCTGTATATGGGCCGCTCCGTCGGACTGATCATGGACGGTTCACCGCTGGTTGTAGATTACAAAACACCGATTACCGAGGTCAGCCGGCTGGCGATGGACAGAAGTGAAGAGCATCTCTATGATTACGTGCTGGTCACCCATGAAGGGGCACTATTTGGAGCGGTAAGCGTAAGGGATTTACTGCTTAATTTTGCCGAGATCCAGGCGGTGGCCGCGAGCTTTTTGAACCCACTGACCGGTCTGCCGGGGAATCTGAGCATAAATGAGTGGATGGTGAAATCGCTGCTGCAGGAGCAGTTCAGTGTTCTGTACATAGATCTGGATCATTTCAAGGCGTATAACGATACTTACGGGTTTAAGGAAGGCGACCGGATGATTCAGGCCACCGCGGAGATTCTCAAGCATTGCACCTTGCGGCTGGAAGGGTTTTTGGGTCATATCGGCGGGGATGACTTTATTATTTTCATTGATGATTATCATTACGAGGAATATTGCCGGACCATTATGGAGGAATTTGATAAGGTGATGCAAGGGTTTTATCATCCAGGTCATTTGGCACAGCATTATGTGCTGACCGAGGGCCGATCAGGCGTTGTGGAAGAAATTCCGCTGGTTTCGATCTCAATAGCCGTTGTTACTAACCGTTACCGTCCATTCGATTCCATCGAAGACCTCTCCGGGGAGGCGGCAAGACTCAAGAAAAAATGCAAAATGATCAAAGGCAGCAGCTATGTCGATGACAGGGATCGCTCTGTAAGTAAAACCTGCTGAACCTTGGGCACTATAGACTGTAAGGGTGATATGCTTGAACAACAAACGTCAATGCGGTAATATTGACAACAATAAGAGCATGCCAAGACCCTTTCAGTGGAGTGTGATGATTATGCATGTCAAGGGGATGGAAACGTGGGGGGTGTACGAGCCCTTTCACATCATGCTGAATGAATACAGTGTGGCCGATATTGTTATAACACCGCATGCGAAAAGCCGTTATACCGACCGGATCAGTAAGGAAGACGGCAAGGACATGGATATTGGCGCGTGGATATGGCAATGCGTGAAGCAGAACCGGGTAAGGCCGTATTCACAGAGAGAATATCACGCTTATTTGATCGACAATGACACATCAATGGTGGTTCAGTTCAAGGAACTGGAAGGGGCCACCACGATCTCCGGAGATCCGCTGTATGTGATGATTGTGGTTACGTTTCTCGGCAATATTTCATCGACTCCCCAGCTGCGGGATCTGAGAGCCTACTTTTCATGGCTGCGCCATTCCCGCCGCATAAAGCTGGTGAAGAAGCGCCGCAGACGCAGATAACGAGCGCACAGTTACAGAGAAGGCATGCGGCGGAAGGCTGCATGTTTTTTTTTGAAAATATAAGAATTTATATGTTTCACGCTATAAATCATCCTTATATTTCTCGCTGAAACGGATTCCGTCCCTTAAAAGGGCGGCGAAGCCGTTTCCACTTGAGTTTTTTATAATAGAAGGAGTCCTGAGCATGAATTTTCATCAGCTGCATATTTTTTATACCGTTTCCGAGAGAGGAAGTTTCTCTGCCGCGGCACAGACGCTTCACATGACACAGCCCGCAGTGACTATGCAGGTTCAGGCGCTGGAGGATTACTTCGGAGCCAAGCTCTTCGACCGTTCCAGTAAAAAAATAATCCTCTCGGAGGCCGGCCGCACGCTGCTGCCGTTCGCGCTGCGCAGCATTCAGCTGATGCGGGAGACGGACCAGGCGATGTCGGCGTTTACCCATATGCTGGAGGGACGTCTGCTGCTGGGAGCAAGCCTGACCATTGGAGAGTACGTGCTGCCGCGCCTTTTGGGTCCGTTTGGCAAAGCCTATCCTCACATCTCCATTATGATGAAGGTAATGAATACCTCTCAGCTGCTGGAGGAGATTCACAAACATCAGCTGAATTTCGGCCTGATCGAGGCGCCGGTCACCCATCCGGATATGGTCATTGAACCGGTTATGGGAGATGAACTGAAGCTAATCGTACCCCGGGAGCACCCGCTGGCGGAGAAAGATGAAGTCACGCTTGCGGAAGCGCTGCAGCATCCGTTTGTACTTCGTGAACAGGGCTCAGGGACCCGCCGGGTCATGGAAGAACAATTGCTGGCCAAGGGACTGGATCCGGGGGCGATGCGAGTGGTGATGGAGCTGGGAAGTACAGGAGCCGTGAAGTCGGCGGTGGAAGCAGGGCTCGGACTCACCATTATTTCTACCTCCTCGGTTAAACATGAAGTGGCGCTGGGATTGCTGAAGATTGTCAACATTACGGATGCCTCGTTCAAAAGACAGTTTTATGCGATCCATCTCAAATCGACGCTGCTGCCTATTTCGGCGGTGACGTTTCTGACGTTTTTGCGTGACCATGCAGGAGATCAGTAAACAGTATAATCAATTTGTACATACGCTCATCCGCATATTTGGGGTATTATGGGAATCGATATGCTGAAATTATCGAGCGGAGGATACGTATGACCATTGTACTGCAGGGAGAAAAAGTTACGCTGAGGGATCTGACGGAAGAGGACATCCGCACCATTTATTATTATGAATATGAAGCCGAGGACAGGGAGCATCTGCTCTGGAATGGTCCTTATGGGATGCAGGAATGGGAAAGCTATGAAACGTTCGCGCCGAAATTTACCGAGACCTTGGCTCTGGTATATACCGACGAGCCCCGCAGCCGTCTGGTGATTGATATTGACGGCGAACTCAAAGGAACGGTAGGCAGATATTGGGTGTCGAAGGAGACGAACTGGTTTGAAATCGGAATTGTTCTGTTTGATTCGCGTTTTTGGTCAGGCGGATATGGGACCGAGGCATTCCGGATGTGGATGGAATATCTTTTTGAGGCCATGGATACGGTCCGGCTTGGAATAGGCACATGGTCGGGCAATATCCGGATGATGGGGTTGGCCGCGAAATGCGGCATGATCGAAGAGGCGCGGGTACGCAAGGCGCGGATTGTGCGAGGTGAGTACTACGATGCCATTAAGATGGGGATTCTTCGTGAGGAATGGGAAGCAGCAAGGAGCCAATAGACTTGAAGGGCAGGTAAGATAATGGGGCAGGAGCATAGGAACAGCCAATTAAAAGAACAGACGGGCAGCGGTTTCTCAGGCAGAGCCGATCTGCATACCCATACATTATCTTCGGACGGAATGCAGCCTCCGGCTGAGAATGTAAGATTGGCCTATGAAAAGGGGCTGGCAGCAGTAGCAATTACAGATCACGATACGGTGGCCGGAGTCGCTGAAGCCCTTGAGGCCGGGCGGAAATACGGCATTACTGTCGTTCCCGGTGTCGAAATCAGTACGCGAGCCGGCGGGAAAGAGATTCATGTACTGGGCTATTACATGGATACACAGCAGGAACTGTTTCTGTCCAGGCTTGCGGAGCAAAGAGATACCCGCGCACAGCGGAATGAGGCGATCATTGCGAAGCTGCAGGGACTGGGCATCGACATTACGCTGGACCAAGTTACCGCAGGCATTGGACGGGAGCTGAAGCCCGACGAGAGCGTGGGCCGTCCGCATATTGCCGACGCATTGGTGCGTCTCGGGGCGGCTTCGGATATGCGTGATGCGTTCGACAAGTATCTGGCTGAAGGCGCAGCGGCTTATGTGTCACCGCCGCGCATCACGCCGGAGCTGGCATGCGAATGGATTGCTGAAGCAGGTGGAGCAGCGGTACTTGCCCATCCAGGAATCTACGGGGATGATGAACTGGTCCGCGGTATTATTGAACGCAGTGCGCTGCGCGGCATTGAGGTTTACCATTCAGATCACGGCGCTGCCGATGAAGAACGTTACCTCGCGCTCGCTGAAGAATACGGACTCCTGGTCACTGGCGGTTCGGATTTCCACGGTGCGCGCCAAGGGGTTGTGTTCCATGGAGAGATTGGCAGCGTTTCGGTGCCGGTCGCGGTGCTGGAGCGGCTGAAGGGTGAGTCATCCGGATCTTAGGTAAAGTGAAGCTGTATTGCGCATGGGAAGTGGTCCGTGGTCTGGAATACGCCGACTGAGCAAAGCAACGGCAGAAATGCCGTTCTTAGCGACTCCCTTCGTGCCGTTCCCGCTTTCGTGATATATAAAGAACCACCAGCCAATGACATCTGTCTTTTGGCTGGTGGTTCTTTATGTTTAAGAATGCAGTCCAGAGTTACAGCAGCAATGCGTAGTATGCCTTAATTCTTGAGCGTATTCGGCAGACTCTTGATCCGTTCCTCATCAGGAGTGACGAATAGGGTCTTTTGATGATCGTAGATCACGAAGCCGGGCTTGGCCCCGCTGGGCTTGCGGACATGACGGATGAGTGTACAGTCCACAGGGACACTGCTCGATTGTTTGGCTTGGCTGAAATAAGCAGCCAGTTGCGCGGCTTCCTCAAGCGTAGCATCTCCAAACGACTCGCTGCGGATCACCACATGAGAGCCGGGAATGTCCTTGGTGTGCAGCCAGGTATCATTGGCCGAAGCCAGACGGTTGGTGACATATTCGTTTTGAAGATTGTTTTTACCGACATAGATTTCCACGCCTTCCGAAGAAGTGAACACCTGCAGAGTAGGGCGGGTGGCTTTTTTCTTCTTTTTACCCTTTTTGCTGCGGTCGCGCAGGTAGCCCTGACCCACTAGCTCATCGCGGATTTCCTCGATGTCATTCAATGAAGCATGGGCCAGTTGCTGCAGCAGTGTTTCCATGTAAGCAATTTCCTCATGGGTTTTGAGCAGCTGTTCGTTGATCACCAGCAGGCTGTTCTTGTATTTGTTGTATTTCTTGAAATACCGCTGTGCATTGTCTGAAGGAGTGAGCAGCGGATCTAGCGGGATGGTGATTTCGGCCTGGTCCTCATCGTAATAATTCACAAGTGTAGCTTGCTTGTCGCCTTTGGAGACAGCATGTAATGAAGCGAACAGCAGCTCACCCCAGATCCGGAATTGATCGGCATCCTGGGCTTCGTCCAGGTCTTTTTGCAGATTGGCTAGCTTCTTGACGTTTTTGCTCCGTTCATTGCTCAGGAAACGGATCAGGTCACTAACCCGCTGCTTCACTGTATCTCGCTCGGCTTTATCTCCGTAATAATCCTCCAGGCAAGCGCTGATGGAGCTGTAATGCTTCAGATGCTCATCCTCAAGTGTAAGTGCAATGGCCGAGAAGACAGGCTTGCCTTTGGCGTTTGCTCCTGACATCGGAGAAAAGCTGTCTACCCGTACCGGCGCAAGCACTTTGTCAAAAGATCTCCATAATGACGTCATCTCTTCCGTCCAATGTTCATCCGACTCGGGTGAAACGACAGATGTACTACCTGCGGAGTCGGCTGCTGAACCAGGTCCGGTTACACCGCTCTGCCGCACAATCTCTCCGGCAATTAGCGGACTGATGCCGCTGAAGGCATGCACGATCCATTGGATAGGGTCGGCTGAAGGCGCTGGACCGCCGGAGCCGTCCGCCTTGGGCTCCTCCATCGACTTCAAGAGGTCGGCGAGCTCACCCTCAATCATCTCTTCTGGCTCCTGCTCTTCACCGGAGCCAGCTGTCAGCGCATCCTGCTCAGCAGCTGCTGCGAGACTTATAAATGCCTCTTGGCCGATTACCAAAGGATTCAGCTTATGCTGCTGCGGCGGCTCAATATAGGCGATACCGGGCATAACATTCCGGTAGCTGCTGATTGTCGGAGTAACGTGATGAATACCGTCGATAATGGTGCCTGTTGCAAGATCGGTAAGAATGATATTGCTGTGCCGGCCCATCAGCTCGATGATGATTTTTTTGGCCGATACATCTCCGAGCTCATCCCGGGTCCTTACCTGGATATGAATGATGCGCTCCAACCCAACTTGACTGATGCTCTCGATGGTTCCGCCTTCACAGTGTTTGCGCATCAGCATGCAGAACATCGGCGCTTCCGCCGGATTAATGCTGTTTCTGTCGGTCAGATGAACCCGCGGATAAGTAGGATTGGCAGAGAGCAGCAGCTTACCGCCACCCCCGGAGCCACGGAGGATGAAGATTAGATCGTGTGTACTGGGTTGATATATTTTGCCGATACGTGCACCGATAAAGGATTGAAGCTCGTGCACGATCGCTCTGGTTACTATGCCGTCTAATGCCATGATCATGTTCTCCTGTCGCCTGATAATAAAGTACTCTCTCTATGATGCCATACTTTGACACATTTGCGCAAAAGGAGAAGCCATGGGAGAAGTGATATTTTGGGACGACTATGAATACACTTGGACATGAACAGGTGGAAAAGCTGTGCGCCGCCGGAAGTCAAGAAACGACCGGGAGGGGAAAGTAGGACTATGGAACAAAAAAGTTGGCACCGGCTCGGTGCAGAGGAACTGCAGAAGATGTTCGGCGTTCATCCGGGATCGGGCCTAAGCGGAGAGGATGCCGCGCAGAGGCTGATGGTGAACGGACACAATGAGCTGTCGGAAGGGAAGGCGATATCTCCGGTTACCCTGATGCTTAACCAGTTCAAGGATTTCATGGTACTGGTTCTGATGGGAGCGACGCTGGTGTCCGGTCTGCTGGGCGAATACCTGGATGCCATAACGATTGTCGCTATTATTATGCTGAACGGGGTTCTGGGTTTTGTCCAGGAATTCCGCGCCGAACGTTCGCTGCGTGCGCTCAAGCAGCTCTCGGCACCTTCTGCAAAGGTGCTGCGCGATGGAAAGGTTGAGCACATTCCCGCCAAAATGCTGGTGCCTGGCGATATTGTGCTGCTGGAGAGCGGTGACCGGATTCCTGCCGATGTCCGCTGGCTGCAGTGCAGCGCTTTGTACGCAGAGGAGTCCGCGCTAACCGGTGAATCACTGCCCGTCTCCAAGCATTCGGAAGCTATTCATGCCGAGGAAATTCCGCTTGGTGATCAGAAAAATATCGGATTCATGGGCACAATGGTCACGCGGGGAACTGGCCGGGCCATTGTTGTACGCACCGGCATGGATACCGAGATGGGCAAAATAGCCGATCTGATCCTGAATACCGAATCTCAGGAAACACCACTCCAGCATCGGCTGGAGCAGCTGGGGAAGATTCTGATCTATGTTTCACTCGGCCTGACTATTGTGGTTGTAGCTGCGGGTATTCTGCATGGGCAGCCTGTAGCTGCTATGTTCCTTGCCGGTGTAAGCCTTGCTGTAGCGGCGATTCCGGAAGGGTTGCCGGCCATTGTCACCATTGCGCTTGCACTCGGCGTTCAGCGGATGATCAAACGCAAGGCCATTGTCCGCAAGCTCCCATCGGTCGAAACACTCGGGTGTGCCTCGGTGATCTGTTCCGATAAGACGGGAACGTTAACCCAGAACAAAATGACGGTCACGAGGTTATGGAGTGCCGGGCGGAATTTAGAGGTAACGGGTGAAGGCTATGCCCCAATCGGACATGTACTGCAAAAGGGCAAGCCCATAGACCTTAAAAATGATCAAAACCTGCGGCGCATGCTCCAGATCGGCGCACTGTGCAGCAATGCAGAGATTATTGAAACCTTTCCCGGAGAAATCCGGAGCAAGCGCAAAGGCAAAGAGAAAGAGAAAAGCAGTGAAACCGGCAAGAATGCGGCCAATCCGTCTGTATGGGAGCTGAAAGGTGACCCTACGGAAGGGGCACTGGTTACTTTATCCGCAAAAATGGGGCTGACTGCGCAGTCGCTTGCTGTGACCTATACAAGGGAAACGGAGTTTCCGTTCGACTCCGAACGCAAGCTGATGTCCGTGGTTGTCAATCATCCGGGCGGTAAAATGATCTGTACCAAAGGTGCGCCGGATGTTCTGCTGAACTGCTGCTCCTATATGCTGTGGGAAGGTGCGGTCGTACCTTGCACACCTACCTTGCGCCAGAAGGTGATGGAGGCCAATGAAGAAATGGCATCGGGTGCGCTGCGTGTTCTGGGAATGGCTTACAGGGAAATGCGTTCCGGTGAAGTTGCAGGCAGTGAAAAAGAAGCCGAATGCCAATTGGTCTTCGCCGGACTGGCCGGGATGATCGATCCGCCGCGCCGTGAGGTGCGCGATGCCATCAGCATCACCCGCAGAGCAGGGATCAAGACAGTGATGATTACCGGAGACCATGGAACCACAGCAGAAGCGATTGCCCATCAGCTGGGTATTTTGCAGCGTGGCGGAACTGTATTAACCGGCAGCCAGCTCACCCGGATGGATGACGATGCCCTCGATAAGGTATCGGATAATGTATACGTGTATGCAAGGGTTTCTCCAGAGCATAAGCTGCGCATCGTCAAGTCCCTGCAGCGCCATGGGCATGTCGTGGCGATGACCGGGGACGGGGTCAATGACGCCCCGGCGATCAAAGCGGCGGATATCGGGATCTCCATGGGGATCACGGGGACAGACGTAACCAAAGAAGCTTCTTCGCTCATTCTGGGCGACGACAACTTCTCTACTATAGTAGCGGCCATTGAGGAAGGACGGAACATTTACGAGAATATACGCAAATTTATCCGTTATCTGCTCGCCTCGAACGTAGGGGAGATTCTGACGATGTTCTTTGCCATGATGCTGGGGCTCCCTCTGCCTCTGGTTCCCATCCAGATTCTCTGGGTCAATCTGGTAACCGACGGCCTGCCCGCGATGGCACTTGGGGTGGATCAGGCTGAGAAAGATTTGATGGAGCACAAGCCGCGCGGATCGAAAGAGAACATCTTTGCCCGCCGCCTTGGCTGGAAAATCATCAGCCGCGGGCTGCTGATCGGTCTGTGCACCTTAGCCGCTTTCTGGCTGACGCTGCGAATTGACCCCGGCAGTCCGCAGCAGCTGATCCGGGCGCAATCGGTTGCTTTTGCCACCCTGGTTATGGCCCAGCTGATTCACGTCTTTGACTGCCGCAGCTCCCGCTCAGTGTTCCACCGCAATCCGTTTCAGAACAAATATCTGGTGCTGGCTGTGCTCTCATCAGTTCTGCTGATGCTGGTAGTTATGTATCTGCCTGTGCTCCAGCCAGTGTTCAAGACCGTGCCGCTTACCTTCCGTGAATGGTGTCTGGTGCTGGTTACCGCAGGCATTCCTACCTTCCTGATGGGAGCTGGCAGCGTGTGGGGCGGCAAGAAGAACCACAGCCGCAGCGGAGGACGGACAATGATAAAAAGTACAAAAATTTCGGCATAAAATCAATAGCTTAAACCCACTCCTTAAGGTATGCTTGGTTCACTGTTACTAACCTTTAGGAGTGGAATCTCAATGGAATTTACCAAAATGCATGGCCTTGGCAATGACTTTATTATCGTTTTCGGCGAGCAGGAGCTTCCTGCTAATGCCTCTGAGCTTGCAGTTACCCTGTGTAACCGGTTCTTCGGAATAGGTGCGGACGGGCTAGTCTATATACTGCCGTCAGAACGCGGTGATTATATGATGCGCATTATGAATTCGGACGGTTCGGAAGCAGAGCAATGCGGGAACGCGATCCGTTGTGTGTCCAAATATGTCTATGAGCATGGACTGGTCAGCTCTGAGCAGATTGTTATCGAAACCATCGGTGCCGGTGAGCAGAAGGTATCCCTGAAGGTGAAGGACGGCGTGGTGGAGACGGTTACAGTTGATATGGGCGAGCCTGTGTTGTCAGGAGCGCAGATACCTGTGGCTATCGATGCCGAGCCTGTGCTGGACCAGCCAATTGAAGCGGATGGCAGAGAGTTCAAATTCACCGCTGTATCTATGGGCAATCCGCATTGTGTAATCTATGTGGATGATGCTGTAGGCTTTGACCTGACCACTTGGGGGCCAAAGCTGGAGGTACACCCGCTGTTTCCGAGAAGGGTCAACGTTGAATTCGCCACCGTTCTGGACCGCGGACATGTCGATATGCGTGTCTGGGAACGCGGAGCAGGACCTACCTTGGCCTGCGGAACCGGTGCTTGCGCCACGTTGGTCTCCTCAGTGCTGAATGGTCTAACCGACCGAACCGCGACAATCAGCCTGAAGGGCGGCGATCTCTATATTGAATGGAATGAAGAAGACAACCATGTTTACATGACTGGCCCGGCCCAGGTAGTATACACGGGTTCGGTGGACATTTAATCTGTCATACTAATCAGGAGTTAACAATAAAAGAGCTATTTTCAAGCGGAATCGTTCACTTGAAGATAGCTCTTTTTCGTATTTGCGCATGATTGTGAATGAATGCACAACCAATACAAATGCTTTTTTGCTGAAAAAAGTCGAAAAAATACACAAGAAATTAGAGGGATCATCCGATATAAATTATAAGTTTTTACAGTTTTAGAAAATTGTTTTTCAGAGTTTGATTAGCATTAGAAAGGTGGACATTCATGAAACACAAATCAACCAGGATTTCGGCCATTTTTTTGACCTCTGTGATGTTAATATCACTTGTGGGGTGTACAGGGAAAGGTAACGAAGAAGTTAAGAAGTCGGATGAACAAATCACATTGAATTTTATGTGGTGGGGTAAGCCGAGCCGTAAGGAGATCACGTTAAAGGTTATTGATTTGTTTGAGAAAGAGAATCCCAATATTAAAATTAATACCGAGGATTACTCTTCAACTGCTGAGGTAGCCCAGAAGCTGGCGATGGAAACCGCTGAGCAAAAAACACCGGATATCATGCAGACAGACTATAATTTTGCTTTTAACTATGTCACCCATCACTTGATTGAGCCACTCGAACCGTATATGAAGTCCAACGTCCTTGATCTGTCCGATGTGGATAAATCCTATCTGGCCTCAGGACAGTATGAAGGGAAACAGTATGGTATTCCCATGGGATCGAATGCTCTGGGAATCGCATATGACCCTGAAATGTTTAAACAGTATGGTATAGAGCCACTTCAGGATTCGTATTCCATTCAGGATATGCAACAAACGATGCAGCAATTTAAAGACAAGGTTCAAACTCCGGGTTTTTATCCTTTGTATGCGATGTTTGATTTATCCTATTGGTTCAGAATGAAGGGTGAATCTTTTTACAATAAGGAAAAAACAGGTCTTGGTTTCAAAGAAGCTACCCTGGTTGAATATCTGACACTGACGAAAACATGGCTGGATCAGGGGCTTCTGAACCCCGGTACAGATTCACCCAAGGATGAGAAAAACCCGCTGGCAACAGGGAAAACTGCATTTTTACAACTGGTAAGCAACCAAATGGTTTCAAATGGTGACGAAGCGGGCAGAACGCTGAAAATCATGAACCTTCCTACGGTTGAGGGAGCCACTGCAGAAGGGAACTTTGTGAAGCCTTCTATGTTCATCATGGTATCTTCTTATTCTAAACATAAGGAAGCAGCGGTTAAATTCGTTGATTTTCTCACTAATAACAAGGAAGCGAATAACATTCTTAAGGGTGACCGCGGAGTTCCGATTGCAACTAAAATCGCAGAACAATTATCCAGTCAATCCACCGAACTGGGGAAAGAACAATACTCATACATGAGTTATATTGCCAAACACTCCACCCCAATTGATCCGCCAGCACCGCTGTCTGATGCGGTCGTTCAAAACGCTCTGAAAATCATACTGAAAAACCTGTATGCCGGCAGTATTACACCAGAGCAGGCTGCAAGCACGTTCAGAGCACAGGCTGAAGAGATTTTGGGACCGAAAGAGGAGGGAAGCAAGTGAACAGGATGCAGAGTATCTTTCAAGCGAAAAGTATAAAACAGCGTCTTTACATAGGGTTTGGTATCGTTTTGATTTTTCTGGTGTTTATCGGAGTTACCGGGTACATGTATCTCTCGCAAATTAACGGAACCTATACCAGCCTCCTCAAAAAACAAGTGGCTACAATAGGCTTAATAAAAGATTTGAACACTACCATCGAATCTGAACATGCGGATGTATCCGATTTTATCATTTCTGCAGATCCGAAAAAAATGGATGCCTATGCAGCTGCACGCCTCAAATTCACGGAACATCATGCGAAGCTGGAATCACTGATCACAGATCCCGGTAAACAGCAGATTTTGGCCGGATTAGATTTGCTGCAACTGCAATTCATCGTAATATCCGATCAGATGATTGACGCTAAAAATAAAGGTGAATCAGAGAGCATAGTATCAATTGCAGTAAATCAGAGCGTCGTGTTGGATAAATTTGTTGAAGTAGCCCGTAACCTGGTTACTACGGAACAGACGGAAGCTGATCATAAAATTGCAATCGCGCAGCAACGTGCAAAAGATGTGGAATCCACGATTATTGGAATCATCATCATATCTCTAATTGCGGCAGCGGCATCATCTCTGCTGATCAGCAGTCAGATAACGAAGCCCATTAAGCTGCTGCAGACAGCTGCTGTGCGGATTGCAAACGGAGATTTGACAGTTAACGAGATTCGAATCAAGAACAAGGATGAGCTTGGCGATTTGGCGGTTTCCTTTAATCACATGTCGGGCAATCTGCGGCATCTGATTCAGGAAATCGGGTCTCATGCAGAGCAGGTTGCAGCATCCGCCGAAGAACTGACAGCCGGTGCTGAACAAACAAGCCAGGCCACTGAACATATTGCTCATATTACTGAGGACCTGGCCCAAGGTACGGAAAAACAAGTTGAGAGTATTGCCGGAAGCATGAAAATGGTAAACCGGATGAATGAGCAGGCAGTTTTTATTGAAGAAAGTGCCTCCAGTGTGAACCAGTCCGCCATTAATGCTTCGCAAATTGTGGTACAGGGATCTGACGCGGTTAAGTCAGCTATACTGCAAATGGCTTCGATCCAGAATAACTCTACTGAGGTTGCTGTATCCGTTAAATCACTAGGTGAAAAATCAAAGGAAATCGGTACGATTATTAACTTTATTAATGAGATTGCAGGACAGACGAATCTGTTATCTTTGAATGCCTCCATCGAAGCGGCGCGTGCAGGAGAAGCCGGCAGAGGATTTGCGGTTGTAGCTTCTGAGGTGAAAAAGCTTGCTGACCAGACTGCAATGTCTGGAAAGCAGATCTCCGAGGTCATCAAGAGCATCCAGCTGGAGAGCGAAATCAGTGTATCCAGGGTATTGAAAGGCGAAGAAGAGGTACTTGAGGGAATACGTTCCGTCACTGAAGCAGGAGAAGCTTTTGAACAGATAGAAGTGGCTATGCATGGTGTGACCGCTGAGATCAGTGAAGTTTCCGAGGCTTCCAAAGAAATGTCCAGTGATACCAAAAATCTGGTAACAGCTTTTGAAGGGATATCTGTAATTGTCAGTGAAACATCCGGTGGGACACAGAGTGTTTCAGCTTCTGCGCAGGAAACGCTGGCGACGGTAGAAGAAGTCAATAGTGCTTCAATGGCTCTGGCAAAAATGTCTGAAGAATTATTAGAACTGGCTGGGAAATTCAAAATAAGCTAATCCTTCATTACTTTGACAGCAAGTCTCCGATTCGGGGATTTGCTTTTTTTAGGGTCTGGTAATATGAATGGCTTTTGCCTGCTGAAAGCTTATCATCCATCCCGATTTATGTTACATTAGTATGAAACTATGGACTGATTAAGGGAGGTTCTTACGGTGAAGCCGGATTTGCGCTCTGCATGGAAGAATAACGTGTTGGTCGGAGACGGAGCGATGGGAACCTTTTTATATCAAAAAGGCTTCCCGGTCGGCATCTCCTATGAAGAATTGAATCTGACCTCTCCGGAGGTTATTGAAGATGTACACCGGAGCTATATTGAAGCGGGAGCGGTGCTGCTGGAGAGTAATACTTACTCTGCCAATTATGACAAGCTGTCCAAATTTGGCCTGGAGGCCAAGGTGGATGAAATCAACCGCGCAGGTGTACGGATTGCACGGCATGCTGCCGGGGATACCGGTTATGTCGTAGGTGCGGTTGGTTCAATCCGTGCCGGTAAACGGGCAAACCTGTCCAGCACCGAGCTGAAACGGTTTTATGCCCAGCAGTTTTCGGCGCTTTTGGAAGAGCAGCCTGACGGGATTATGCTGGAAACGTTCTATGATGTGGAGGAGCTGCATCTGGCATTAAGAGCGGTCCGCAAGCTCAGCGAGCTTCCGGTGATCTGCCAGCTGGCTGTAGATGAGACCGCACGCACCCTGGACGGATTAACGCTGACGGAGGCTTTTCATATTCTGGAGCAGGACGGTGCGGATATTATCGGCTTTAACTGCCGAACCGGACCTAATGGCATTAAGCGTGCACTGAAATCACTGCAGGGCAGCTTAAGGCTCCCCGCTTCGGTATATCCTAATGCGGGTATCGCCGATTATGTGGACGGGCAGTACCGGTATGGTGCCTCGCCGGATTATTTCGGCCAGATGGCCCCGGTTTTTGCGGATATGGGTGCCCGTATTATTGGGGGCTGCTGCGGCACAACGCCACAGCATATCGCTGAGATCTCTGCCGCTCTTCGCGAGTATTCGCCGCAGCCTCTGCCGGAGCCGACAGCCCAGAACAAGCTGGAGCGCCTGACGGTACAGGAGCATCTGGGAGACAACGAAGAACGTGATGGTCATGAACCGACACTGGTCGATCTGGTCAAGGAACGCCACACGGTGATCGTTGAGCTTGATCCGCCGCGTGATCTGGATATTGCAAAGTTCATGCGTGGCGCGGAAGCGCTGCGAAGAGCAGGTGCAGATGCTCTGACGCTTGCGGATAACTCGCTTGCTGTGACACGGATGAGCAACATGGCGCTGGGGCATCTGGTTCAGGCCCGTACGGGCCTGCGTCCTCTGGTTCATATTGCCTGCCGTGACCGCAATCTGATCGGAACCCAATCCCATCTCATGGGCTTCGATGCCTTGGGCATTGACCATGTGCTGGCAGTTACGGGTGATCCGGCCAGATTCGGCGATTTGCCGGGTTCAAGCTCCATCTACGATCTGACCTCATTTGAAATTATACGGATGATCAAGCAGTTGAATGACGGCATCGCCTTTTCCGGCAAGCCGCTGAAGCAGAACGCGAATTTTGTTATCGGAGCCGCATTCAACCCGAATGTTAAGCATTTGGACAAGGCGGTTGAACGTCTGGAGAAAAAGATTGCCTCCGGCGCCGACTATATCATGACCCAGCCAGTCTACGATCCTGAGCTGATCGAACGCATTGCAAAGGCTACGGCGCACCTGGAGATCCCTATTTTTATTGGTATCATGCCGCTGGCCAGCGGACGTAACGCGGAATATCTTCATAATGAAGTTCCCGGCATTCAGCTGTCCCCAGAAGTACGAAGCCGGATGCAGGGTCTGGAAGGCGAAGAAGGACGTGCAGAGGGTGTGCGGATTGCCAAAGAGCTGCTGGATGCGGCTACTAGGCATTTTAATGGCATCTATTTGATGACGCCGTTCATGTTCTATGATATGAGTGTGCAGCTCCTGGAGTATGTGTGGGAGAAACAAGGACGTAAATTGTCCCCCTTGTTTCGCTAGTAAGAATCAATTACAATAGTGTAATGGATGTGATTCCGTTGTCATTTAGCATGACCGGATACGGTCAATCATCCCTGCAATTCGGCGGTTACAAGATTACGTTCGAAGTTAAATCGGTGAATAACCGTTACTGCGAAGTTGTACTGCGGATGCCCCGGGATTGGACGATTTATGAGGATATGCTGCGAAGACAAGTTCAAGCTCATATCAAACGGGGACGAGTAGATGTCATCATTAACAGGGAGCATACCGAAGAAGCCGAGTTGGCACAAGTGCTGAACCGTTCGGCGGTGCGTTCCTATTTGAAGTCAGCTGAGCAGCTGCAAGAAGAATTTGGGATTCAAGGTGAGCTGCTGCTGCGAGACATCCTTTCGATGCCAGGTGTAATGGAGTTCAAGGAAGATACCCATGTATCCGTCCTGGACCAGGACTTCAAGGATATTCTTGAGCAGGGTCTGAACCAGAGTCTGGAAGCTTTGTTAGAGATGCGAGCCCGTGAAGGCGGATTTCTAGCCGCTGATCTGGGGCGCAGGCTGAATCATCTGAAGGAGCTGCATGCTGAAATGGCAGCACTTGCTCCAGTGGTGGTGAACGAGTACCGTGAGAAGCTGCGCCAGCGGCTCAGCATGCTGAGTGACGGGACGTTCCCTTTTGAAGAGCATAAATTCGGAATGGAAATTGCTGTCTTTGCCGACCGCTGTAATATTGATGAGGAGCTTACCCGGCTGTACAGTCATTTTGAACAATGCAAGGCTTTGCTGAAGGGAAGCGAGCCGGCAGGACGCAAGCTGGATTTTCTCATTCAGGAGATGAACAGGGAGACGAATACAATCGGGTCCAAATGTAATCATCTGACTCTGGTGAATCTCACGCTGGATATGAAGGCTGAACTGGAGAAGATACGTGAACAAGCAGCGAACCTGGAATGACAGTGATCTGAAGCAAGCAAAGATGTAATCTATGGGGGGAACAACCGGAACATGGCAATTAAATTAATCAACATCGGCTTTGGGAATATCGTATCGGCCAACCGAATTATTTCCATAGTCAGCCCGGAATCTGCACCAATCAAACGTATTATCCAAGAGGCCAGAGACCGGCACATGCTGATCGATGCCACTTACGGCCGACGGACGCGGGCCGTCATCATTACAGACAGCGATCATGTCATTCTCTCGGCTGTGCAGCCAGAGACTGTGGCACACCGTCTTTCCAGCAAAGATGACGATAACGACGAATAACAACAAATGGAGTGTACTATGTCAAAAGGATTGCTGATCATACTATCCGGCCCGTCCGGTGTTGGTAAAGGAACTGTATGTTCCGCACTGCGGCCGAAGATGCCTGAACTAGTCTATTCCGTTTCCGCCACAACGCGTTTGCCGCGTGAAGGCGAAGAAAACGGAGTCAATTATTTTTTCAAAACCAGAGAGCAGTTTTCGGCCATGATTGAAGCTGATCAACTGCTTGAATATGCGGAGTACGTAGGCAACTATTACGGTACTCCGCGTGATTTTGTGGAGCGAACACTCGACAGCGGAAGAGACATTATTCTGGAGATCGAAGTTCAGGGAGCCCTCAAAGTCAAAGACAAATTTCCCGAAGGTATCTTTGTGTTCCTTCTTCCACCGTCCATGGACGAATTGAAGGACCGCATCCGCGGACGCGGTACGGAGCACCCTGATGTCATTAACCACCGTATGTCCGTGGCGGAGGATGAGATCGGCCTGATCCAGCATTACGATTATGCAGTAGTGAATGATGAGATTGATCTGGCCTGCAAGCGAATAGAAAGCATCATCATCGCCGAACATTGTAAGGTGAGATGATAGGTACGTCAGAACTCAAGCTCATATCACAGTAAAAGATGAAGAGGTGTTTTACATGCTATATCCATCCATTGACGAAATGATGACCAAAGTCGACAGCAAGTATTCCTTGGTTGTTGCAGCAGCCCGCCGGGCAAGAGCGCTACGCGAAGGCGGCAAGACCGATATCAAAGCTCCGAGATCACATAAGAACGTCGGTGTTGCTCTGGAAGAGATTTATGAAGACCGCATCATTGTGACCCGCGGAGAAGAGTAGTCCGAGCTATTCCTGCTAGGCCATTTTCAGAAACGGACGTAGCCATTTGTATGGGTTGCTGCCGTTTCTTCTTGGGTTAGAGGTCAATTATTTTAAATAGCCCAGACCGGGCTGTACCGACAACCGGAAGGTTGTTATTTTTTTCTCAAAAAGTGAGGATTTCCAGTTTTTCTTTCATATCTGATGGTTATGGACGCTAAGCAAGGGAACAGGGGGGAGATTCAGTTGAAGAGCTTACAGGGCAAAACGATTATATTGGGGATTACCGGTGGAATTGCTGCTTACAAAGGGGCTGCCTTGACCAGCAAGCTTACGCAAAAAGGAGCCACAGTGCATGTGATCATGACGGCCTCGGCCAAGCAGTTCATTACCGAGCTGACGTTGCAGTCTTTGTCCAAGCAGCGTGTTTACAGCGATACCTTTCAGGAGCGTGATCCGTCTTCGATTTCGCATATTGACCTGGCAGATTCCGCCGATCTTATTCTGATCGCACCGGCAACCGCCAATATCATCGCTAAAATGGCACATGGGCTGGCCGATGATATGCTGTCCACCACGCTGCTCGCAGCAACCGCTCCCGTTATGGTGGCACCGGCCATGAATGTACATATGTATCAGCATCCGGCGGTCCTCGATAACATCAATACGCTGTATAAGCGGGGAGTGAAATTTATCGAGCCTGGTGAGGGTCTGCTGGCCTGCGGTTATGTAGGGAAAGGTCGGCTGGAGGAGCCTGAAGCGATAGTGCAGGTGGTGGAGCAATTTTTTGCTCTACAACATGCTGCAGTGAACGGGCCTCTTACCGGGAAAAAAGTCATCATCACCGCTGGCGGTACGATTGAACGGATTGATCCGGTCCGTTATATTACCAATGATTCCTCCGGCAAAATGGGCTTTGCCCTAACCCGTGCTGCACGTGCAATGGGAGCCGAGGTAACGCTTATCGCAGCGCGCACGGATGAAGCACCTCCACAGGATCCGGAGATTCAAGTCGTGAAGGTGGAATCGGCTGCGGAGATGTATGATGCGGTGGTGAGCCGCTGGAAGGATTGCGATCTCTTGATCAAGGCTGCTGCAGTTTCGGATTACCGTCCTCGGCAGAGTGCCGACTCCAAAATCAAGAAGAGCGGAGAAACGTTGACTCTTGAACTGGTGAAGACGACGGATATCCTAGAGAGCCTCGGAAAAACGAAGGATAAGCAATTTTTGATCGGGTTTGCTGCGGAAACAGGCAATGCAGAATTGTATGCCAAGGACAAGCTGGTCCGTAAAAACCTGGATCTGATCGTTGCTAATGATGTCGCGGCTGAAGGTGCGGGGTTTGGGACAGATACCAACATCGTAGCCGTCTATGATGCTAATGGCCTTGTGTTTGATCTTCCACAGGTCTCCAAAGACGAAGTCGCGCGGCAGGTCCTGCAGTTGGCGGCAGCGCGCATTGCCGGAGCAGGATTATAATGGAGATAGCCAAGGTCATTGTCGATGTTCCTGTACGCAGCACTGACCGGCCTTTTGACTATTTGATACCGGACTCGCTTAAGCTGTGGATCGAAGTGGGAAGCCGGGTGGCAGTGCCCTTTGGACACCGTACGGTGCAAGGCTTTGTCGTCTCGCTGGAATCTGGTGAGATTGGTGCAGTATCAGGATTGAAGCCCATTCAGGAAGTGCTGGACTTGCTTCCCCCGCTTTCCCCGGAGTTAGTAGAGCTAGGGGACTGGATGAGCCAAAGATATGCCTGCAGACGTATTTCTGCGCTTCAGGCGATGCTTCCAACAGCTCTCAAAGGTAAAGCCGAACGGCTTATTACGCTTGGTGATGCTGCAGAAGACAGCGGCGGCAGCACGGATGAGCTGTTCCCTTTGTTCCTGGAACTGGATCAGGAGGAGAGCCGGATTACTGAATTTGTGGGACGACATGGAGAAGTCTCTATGAAGCTTCTGACAAAGACCTTTCCTCAGGCTGCAGAAACGGTGAAGTTTATGCTCCGCCGCGGTGTATTGGCTGAGAGTCAGTCGATTAAGGATAAGATGGGCAAGAAGAAGCTGAAGGCAGTCGATCTCGCCATTGGACTCTCCGCAGCCCGTGAATCAATGGCCGGATTTTCGGCGCGTTCAGCCCGCCAAAAAGAAGTATTGTCCTTTTTGATCGAGATGGAAGCCTTGCTGCCCATGCCGATGAAGGATGTATTGTCGGTTCTGCAGGTCACAGCCGGGACGGTGAAAGCGCTGGAGGATAAGGGGTTCATTGAGATCACTGAGATTGAAGTATACCGTGATCCTTACCAGGGGCGTGATTTCAAGCCCAGTGCTCCATTGCCGCTGACTGCCGAGCAGGAAGCGGTATATACGCGTATCGCATCAACCGTCGATGCGCAGCGGCATGAGGTGTTTCTGCTGCATGGGGTAACCGGGAGCGGCAAAACAGAAATTTACCTGCAGTGTATCCAGCGCTGTGTGGATCAGGGCCGTCAGGCTGTGGTCCTGGTTCCCGAGATTGCATTGACCCCGCAAATGGTCGAGCGGTTCAAGGGCCGCTTCGGAAGCGGAGTGGCTGTGATGCACAGCCGGCTGTCTGTCGGTGAACGATACGATGAATGGCGTAAAATCCGTGAAGGCAAAGCAACGGTGGCGGTAGGCGCCCGTTCCGCAGTTTTTGCTCCGTTCGTGAATCTGGGTCTCATCATCATGGATGAAGAACATGAATCCTCCTATAAGCAGGAGGAGAATCCGAAATACCATGCCCGTGATGTTGCGGTCCGCAGAGCAGAACAGGGTGGAGCTGCAGTGATTCTCGGCTCCGCGACTCCTTCTCTAGAGAGCTATCATGCGGCCCGCTCCCAGAGCGATATTCATTTTTCGCCGGTTCTCCTTCACATGCCGAGCCGTGCACTCGGCAATGAATTGCCTAAGGTGCATGTGACTGACATGCGGGAGGAGCTTAAGGAAGGAAATCGTTCGATGTTCAGCCGCCGGCTCCATGCCGCTCTGGAGAGCAGGCTGGAACGTGGGGAACAGACGGTGCTTCTTCTGAACCGCAGGGGGTTTTCCACCTTTGTGATGTGCCGCAGCTGCGGGTATGTGGCTGGCTGTCCCGAGTGTGATATTTCCTTGACCTACCACAGCCGCAGCGATAACCTCCGCTGCCATTACTGCGGTCATGCTGAACCTGCCCCTAAGCTTTGTCCGGAATGCGGAAGCGAGCATATCCGCTTCTTTGGTACAGGGACCCAGCGGGTGGAAGAGGAGCTGGGGAAGTTGTTCCCGGGTATCCGTGTCATCCGTATGGATGTCGATACAACCACAGAGAAGGGTTCGCATGAGAAGCTGTTGAACCAGTTCAGGGATAAAAAAGCCGATGTGCTGCTGGGTACGCAAATGGTAGCTAAAGGGCTGGACTTTCCTGATGTTACACTGGTAGGTGTAATCACAGCAGATTCTGCATTGAATTTGCCGGACTTCCGGGCGGCTGAGAAGACCTTTCAGCTGCTGACGCAGGTCGCCGGGAGAGCGGGACGCCACCAGCTTCCCGGCGAAGTAGTAGTGCAGTCGTATACACCGGAGCACTATTCCATAGTGCATGCCAGCGGACATGATTATCACTCCTTTGTGCGGGAAGAGCTGAAACACCGCCGGGAGCTGCATTATCCGCCGTATTGCCGTCTGATTCTTGTTACGCTCTCCCACGAACAGCTTCCCGTACTGCTGCGGATGGCAGAGAATTATGCGCTGAACCTGCAGGGAAAGGCTCGCCAGCTACGTTGGTTCGGCAGTCTGGATAAGCTGTCAACCGATGCGCTCGATTTACTTGGACCTGTCGCTTCTCCGCTGCCCCGGCTAAAAGGCAGATACAGATTTCAATGCATTATCAAGTGGCGCGGCTCCATTGATGCGATCGGACTGGCCCGACAGGTGGCAGAAGAACTTGAGGATTCGGTAAGAGATACAGGACTTCAAATCAGCCTGGATGTAGATCCGCAGATGTTGATGTAATCATCAGGCATGTTACAATAGGTACGCATTGCAGAGAATTCTTAAATGCGAATATAGAGCTGAAGCGAGCTTAGATTGATTAGAATTAGATATACTATAGAAATGTTCAAGGACGGTGTGTTTGTATGGCTATAAGGCTGATCGTGAAAGAACCGGATGAAGTGTTGCACAAGTCGGCAAAGACAGTGACGAAAATAACCCCGAATGTTCAAAAACTGCTGGATGACATGGCGGATACCATGTATGACGCGGAGGGTGTTGGACTGGCTGCCCCGCAGGTTGGCATTTTGAAACGTCTTATCGTAGTAGATGCCGATGAAGAACATGGATTGATCCAGCTGATCAACCCGGAAATTGTCAGCATGGAAGGAGAACAATTCGGACCGGAAGGCTGCCTGAGCATACCGGGTTTAAATGGGGATGTGCGCCGTGCAGAGACCGTGACTGTTCGCGGACTTGACCGTGAAGGCAATGAGGTAACAATCACTGGGAGCGGCTTGCTGGCCCGGGCGTTTCAGCATGAGATTGATCATCTTAACGGGGTGCTGTTCACGGATATTGCCGAGAAGGTGTATGAGTATATAGCTGAACACAGCGAAACTGAGGAGTGAAGGATATGAAGATAGTGTTCATGGGAACTCCGGCTTTTGCGGTGCCTTCTCTGCAAATGCTGCTGGAGCAGGGCTATGAGGTTGTCGCAGTTGTCACCCAGCCGGATCGCCCGCAGGGACGTAAAAAGACACTGACGCCTTCTCCGGTGAAGGAAGCGGCTCTGGCTCTGGGGCTGCCGGTTCTGCAGCCTGAGCGGATGCGGCGTCCTGAGGCCGTGGCTGAACTGGCAACCTATGAGCCGGATCTGATTGTTACGGCAGCGTACGGACAGATTTTGCCTAAATCGGTGCTGGATCTTCCAAAGTTCGGTTGTGTGAACGTCCATGGTTCGCTGCTGCCGAAATACCGGGGCGGTGCTCCAATTCAGCGCTGTATTATTAATGGGGAAAAGGTTACCGGCGTTACTCTGATGTATATGGCAGAAGGCCTCGATACTGGTGATATGATCTCGCGCGTAGAGGTTCCCATTGAAGATACGGACACCTCGGGAACTTTGTTTGAAAAGCTTAGTCTCGCCGGATGTGAGCTTCTCATGAACGAAATGCCAAGGCTTATCGTTGGCCGCGTGCAGGCAACTCCTCAGGATGATAGTGAAGCTACCTACGCTCCAAATCTCAGCAGAGATGATGAACGGATTGACTGGAATGCGAATTCGTTTGATATCTATAACCGTATTCGCGGGTTGGTGCCGTTCTCTGGTGCTTTTACACTTTGGAACGGAGAAACATTCAAGATATGGGCTGCGCATAAACCTGACGGGAACAGTGTTAATAATCAAGCAGTACCAGGTACGGTGTTTGCGGTGAGTGACGACGGAGTTGAAGTGGCAACTGGTGATGGTAGTCTGCTGCTTACCTCAGTTCAACCGGCAGGTAAAAAAGCCATGACTGCAGCTGACTTTAGCCGCGGTGCTGTGATGAAGCCCGGGACGGTGCTGGGTTGAGCGCGGGTAATGGCGGCACGGACCGCAAAGGACCACAAGGGAAGCTTGACGGCGGTAACGGAGAGGCAAGACCAGCACGAAGCAGCAAAGGGAAAGGAAGCAACGGCAGGAATTCCCGGTCAGGTGCTCCGGGTACCCGGGCAGCCGATTCTGCCCGGGAAGTGGCGCTCGATATTCTTGTCCGTGTGGAGCAACAAGGAGCTTACAGTAATCTGCTGCTGAACAGCAGCTTGCAGAAGTCCACGCTTGGCCGTGAAGATACAGGACTGGCAACGGAGCTCGTATATGGCAGTATCTCACGGCTAATTACCTTAGACTATGTACTTAATGGCTTCGTAAGCAAAGGCATAGCCAAGCTCGAGCCTTGGGTCCGCAATTTGCTGCGTCTAAGCTTGTATCAGATCATGTATCTGGACCGTGTCCCGTCCCATGCAGCTGTCAACGAAGCGGTAAATATCGCTAAGAAACGCGGTCATCAAGGGATATCAGGAATGGTGAACGGGGTACTTCGCAGCGTGCTGCGTGCCGGAGAGCTTCCGGTTTTGCCAGGGAATCTAAGCCGCGAAGAACGCATTTCCGTACTTCATTCCCATCCTTTGTGGATGGTAAAACAATGGGCTGCACAGTATGGGCTGGATGCCGCTGAAGCGATGTGTGCCGCGAATAATGAACCTCCAGCGTCCAGTGTTCGCGTGAATCTTACGATGATTTCCCGTGATGCTCTGCTTGCGCAAATGGTTGAGGCAGGACTGGAAGCTTCTCCTTCCCAGCTTAGCCCTTATGGCATTATTATCAAGGGCGGCGGCAATCTTGCGCTCAGTTCCTGGTACCGCGATGGCTATTTGTCGGTACAGGATGAGAGTTCAATGCTGGTAGCTGAGGCAGTTGCACCTGGACCCGGCATGAGAGTGCTTGACTGCTGCGCCGCTCCTGGCGGCAAAAGCGCCCATATGGCTGAGCTGATGAAGGACGAGGGGTTCATTTATGCAAACGATCTGCATCCGCACAAAGCACAGCTGATTGAAGATCAGGCCAAGCGGCTTGGACTCGATAGCATTGGTACTGGCAGCAGTGATGCACTTCAGCTTGGGCAGAAGTTTGAGCCGGAATCATTTGACCGCATTCTGCTGGATGCACCTTGCTCCGGACTTGGAGTGATCCGCCGCAAACCGGATCTCAAATGGCGCAAACAGCCGCAGGATGTATCCAGTGTGGCTGCACTGCAGGCAGAGTTGCTGCAATCCGTATCAGGATTATTGAAGCCCGGAGGGATTCTGGTCTACAGCACCTGTACAACAGAACAGGCAGAGAACAGCAGAATTGTAGCTGAGTTTCTTAAAAATAACCCCGGCTTTAGTTCTGTAACCTTTGACTCCCCTGTATGGGAAAGAGTCGGGGGGACCGCGCTATCCGAGGGAGAAGGAATTCAGCTGCTTCCTCAGCATTACGGCAGTGATGGTTTCTTCATTTCCCGGCTGCAAAGACTCTTGTAAAATAGCAGTTCCGTAAGACATTTTCCGGTCTCCCGCCCGCTGGTCTTTATGCGTGGCGGGCTTTTCTTTTACCGTCTCTGAATTTTGTGTTAAAATAGGAAGAATGAGAAATAATACGCATATCATTAAAAAGAATGGTTTGGTGCGTATTCTGATGAATTTCTATATCTTAAGAAAGTACAGGTGCTGAATCTAATGAAACCTTTAATATATGATTTTTCTCTGGAAGAGTTGCAGCAGTGGGCCAAGGATAACGGAGAGCCCGCTTTTCGCGGCGGCCAGATTTTTGACTGGCTGTACGTCAAACGTGTGAATGATTTTGAATCCATGAGCAACTTGTCCAAGGCACTGCGCGGGAAGTTGGAAGAACAATTCCGCATCACAGCTCTGACAGAGATCACGAAGCTGGAGTCCAAGGATGGTACTGTGAAATTCCTCTTTGGACTGCATGATGACCATGCGATAGAGACTGTTATTATGAAACACAATTATGGCAACAGCGTGTGTGTAACGACGCAGGTTGGCTGCCGGATAGGGTGTACATTCTGCGCCTCTACACTTGGTGGTCTTAAACGCGATCTGACCGCAGGCGAAATTGTGGCCCAGGTCGTCCGCTCCCAGCAGATTTTGGATAGCCGCGGTGAGCGGGTCAGCAGCATTGTCATCATGGGAACTGGTGAACCTTTTGAGAATTATGACGCTACTATGCGGTTCCTGCGTCTGATGATCCATGAGAAAGGCCTGAATATTGGACAACGGCACATCACAGTTTCTACCAGCGGGATCGTGCCTAATATATATAAGTTTGCAGACGAAGATACCCAGATCAATCTGGCCATTTCGATACATGCACCCAATGATACACTTCGGTCCAAGCTGATGCCGGTTAACCGGCGCTACCCCTTTGATGATGTAATTGAGTCCCTGCGGTATTATCAGGCTAAGACAGGCCGCCGGATCAGCTTTGAATATGCATTGATTGGCGGTGTTAATGACCAGAAGGAGCATGCAGAGGAGCTTGCAGGAGTGCTGAAGACTATGCTTTGTCACGTGAATCTGATTCCCGTGAATCATGTGCCTGAACGCAAATATGTAAGGACTTCTCGCAATGATATATTTGAATTTCAACGTATTTTGGCTGACCACGGTGTTAATGTAACCATCCGCCGTGAGCAGGGCCATGATATAGCGGCCGCATGCGGACAGCTGCGCGCCAAACATATGGAGTTGGGGTGAGGATATTTGATCAGAACAGTTCATGCCAGCGACATTGGCCGGGTACGTACCGTCAATGAGGATTCAGTCTGGATCGGCGTGACACGCAGCGGTTATACCCTCGGCATTATTGCCGATGGAATGGGCGGACACTTGGCTGGCGACACTGCGAGCCGTCTTGCTCTGGAGACAATAAAGAATGCCCTGGACGGGCTTCAGCCTGATCTTCCGGAGGAAGAACTTCAGGGTGCGCTCACTGCTGCCATCTATGAGGCCAACAGTGCAGTCCACAATGAGGCTTCCAGCGATGAGAAGTACCATAACATGGGCACGACTGTCGTTGTTGTTCTTCTGAAGGGTCCGACCGGATATATCGGCCATATCGGGGACAGCAGAGCCTATTTAATTAAGGATGGAGCAGCCGTGCAGTTAACCGATGATCATACGCTGGTCAATGAGCTGTTCAAGAACGGCCAGATCAGCCTCGAAGAACTCGACAATCATCCGCGCAGAAATGTTCTGACCAGGGCGCTGGGAACGGATGCCGAGGTTACGGCTGATCTTGCACCTGTTCATCTGTCACAAGGGGAACTTTTGCTTCTGTGCAGTGACGGCCTGAGCAATTTCGTCAGCCAGGAGCATCTGGGCAAAGTGGCAGGAATTCATGAAATATCCCTGGAAGAAAGAGCGGACCGTTTACTTCAGCTGGCTTTGCTTGCCGGCGGTGGCGATAACATTAGCGTCGCTATGCTAGAACATCAAGGAGTGGCCGCTGTGCCCGAAACAAAGGAGTGGGATAAATGATCGGTCACGAATTGGGCGGCCGTTACCAAGTTATCGAACGGATTGGAGGAGGAGGAATGGCGCTCGTCTATAGAGCCCATGATATCCTGCTTAACCGGAACGTAGCGATCAAAGTTTTACGAAACCAGTTTGTACATGACGAGGAATTCATCCGCCGTTTCCGGCGGGAGGCGCAATCTGCTGCATCCTTGTCTCATCCGAATGTGGTCAGTATCTATGATGTAGGACAAGAAGATGAAATTCATTATATTGTTATGGAATATGTAGAAGGCAAGAACCTGAATGAGATTATTAAAGAACGTGCCCCGCTCCAGGTAGATGAATCTATCCGTATAGCATCTCAGATATGCGACGCGCTGGACCATGCGCACCAGAATCAGATTATCCATAGGGATATTAAGCCCCACAACATTCTGATCGGCCGCAATGGACGAGTTAAAGTTACGGATTTTGGAATTGCCCGGGCAGTTACGTCCACTACTATAACCCAGACAGGCTCTGTAGTCGGATCGGTGCATTATTTCTCGCCAGAGCACGCCAAAGGGGTAGCGACGGGGGAGAAGTCCGATCTGTATTCCTTAGGGATTGTCCTTTACCAGATGCTTACCGGAGTACTACCTTTTTTGGGCGAAAGCCCGATCAGCGTAGCTTTGAAGCATTTGCAAGAGGAGTTTGAAGAACCCCGGCTTCTGAATCCGCTGATTCCGCAAAGCGTGGAGAATGTTATTTTAAGGTCTATGCGCAAGAATCCGGAGGAGCGGTATCAGTCCGCCAAAGAAATGCTAAAGGACTTGGAAACCTGTCTGCTGCCGGAACGGCGAAGCGAATCCAAGGCTCAGTTCCATGATGAAGAGGATGAGGACAGAACCCGTGTTATTCCGGCGATCCGGCCGATGCAGCGGGGGCTTAACAGCCGTGGTGGCGGAGAAGACCGGATGAGGCGTGATGAAGAAGAAGAAATGCCGCGAAGCTCCGCCAAACGGAAACGGGGACGTCCAGTGCTCTGGATCAGCCTTACTTTACTGCTTCTGCTCGCAATGGGTGGCCTGGTCTGGTATGTGAACGACAAGTTCGACGTCGGTGAAGTGGCGGTTCCTACGGTGACTGACATGTCCTTTGAAGCAGCCAAAGCGGAGCTCGCCAAGGTAGGGCTTACCGCAGAAGAACCACCAGCAGAAGCATATAATGCAAATAAAGAACCCGGTATTGTATGGAAGCAAAGTAAAGAGCCGGATACCATGGTCAAAGAGGGCACTTCTATAGCTCTTACCGTAAGTATTGCCAAGGAGCTGCCTGCGATGATCGATTTAACGGGCAAACCTAAAGAGGATGCAGAAAAGCTGCTGATCGCAGAAGGTGTGGAACAGAGCCGGATTACAGAGGATCCACGCTTTAGCGCGGACTTTGCTGAAGGGCAGGTCATAAGCACAGAGCCGGCCACGGGTAGTCCTTACGATCCTGAGACAGCAACGATCAAACTGATTGTCAGCCAGGGACAAGAGACAACACCTATACCAGATCTCAAAGGTCATACCAAGGAAGATGCGCAGGCTATGCTGGAGGCAGCCGGTCTTGTACTTGGTGAAGTTAAAGAGGAATCCAGCTTCTCTGACGAAAAAGGTATAGTCATAAACCAATGGCCTTATGAAAAAGGGGATACAGCTTCACCGGGTGAGAAGATCAATATTACGGTAAGCACAGGTTACCCTCCAGAAGCCTTGGAATATACGTTCAAAGTGCCGGTAGCCCCTTCGGTCGAAGGTAAAAAGACTAAAATCCGCATTATTTATGCTGATGCCCGCAAGGATGGCGAGAACCAGGAATGGGGAACCCGAACAATAGCCAAAAGCCAGAATCTGTCGGTGAATTTATTGCTTGCTCCCAATAAGGACGGCTCTATCTCTGTCTACCAGGATGGTGACTTCATCGCAACCTACACGATTAAATATTCAGACGCCAAAAACGGAACCGTACCTGATCCGGAACCACCGGTTCAGCATACGCCTGAGCCGACTCAGGCCCCAACAGACGTCCCGGCTTCTGCCGATCCGACGGTAGAACCGGAGATTTTGCCTCCTTCTACCGGAGATGGCAACACTGGTGCAGGGAATCAGACCGGATTGACGACAGATAATGCCGGCAATGTACAGACAACTTCGAACAAAGACAAAGTTAAGGATAAGGGAAAAAGCAAATAAATGGATATAAGCTGCAGCAGTACAGAAGGAATTCTTGAGCTGCTGCAGCTGGCAGAATGACCCGGGAGCTTTTAGCAGACTTGGGTCATTTGTGCAATATCAGGAGAGGACGGCTCATGATGTATGCCTGAAGGAATTATAATCAAAGCATTAAGCGGTTATTATTACGTTAAGCCGCTCCGTGAAGGATTGATTGCTACTGAGGAAGAGGCTGTGCAATGCAGGGGGCGGGGAATCCTCAAGAAGAAAGGGATTGCTCCGCTTGTAGGAGACCGGATTAAATATGTTCTGACCGAAAATGGGGAAGGCATGGTCGATGAGCTGCTTCCAAGGGAGTCCGAGCTGATCCGTCCGCAGGTAGCCAATGTCAAACTGGCGGTGCTTCTATTCTCCGTACGCGAGCCGGACATGAACCTGAATCTCCTCGATAAATTTCTGGTTCACATTGAGCACTCCGGTCTGGAGACCCTCATTGTGCTGACGAAGCAGGATCTGGCTGACGATGAGGGAGAAGCCACAGCGCTTGTCAAAGCGCTGTACGAGCGCATAGGTTACGAAGTGATGGTCACCAGTTCGCTTACTGGCTCCGGCAGCGATGAGCTGCGGAACCGTCTGGCTGGAATGATCAGTGTCTTCTCCGGTCAGTCGGGTGTTGGTAAGTCTACACTGCTGAACCGCCTTGTCCCTGGCCTTGAACTCGAAACGGGAGAGATCAGTCTTCGATTAGGCCGAGGACGCCATACTACCCGCCATGTGGAGTTGATGGATATCGGCAACGGCGGTTTTGTAGCTGATACACCCGGCTTCAGCCAGTTGGATTTTCTGGAACTGGGCGTGGAGGAGTTGTCCACCTGCTTCAGGGAATTTGCTTCGTATGCTGAGAGATGCAAATTCCGCGGCTGCAGCCATCTGCATGAACCGGGCTGCCATGTCATTCAAGCTGTGAATACGGGAGAGATCGCAGGCAGCCGGTATGACCATTACAAGCTGTTTTACAATGAAATGAAAGATAAAAAGCGGAGGTACTAACCCTATGATAACAATCGCACCATCGATACTATCAGCCGATTTTGCCGCACTGGGTGCGGAGGTTGCAGAAGCCGAAGCCAGCGGCGGAGACTGGATTCATGTGGATGTCATGGATGGCCATTTTGTGCCGAATATTACCCTTGGACCCCCGATTGTAAAAGCAGTAAAAGCACACACAACGTTGCCGCTTGATGTCCATTTGATGATTGAGAATCCGGAGCGTTATATCCCTGAGTTTGCAGCCGCTGGAGCAGGCATTATTACAGTGCATGCCGAGGCTTGTGTTCATCTTCACAGAGTAGTGCACCAGATCAAGGAGCTTGGTCTAATGGCTGGTGTGGCGATTAATCCGGGTACACCCGCAGCAGCTGTAAGAGAGGTACTTGAGGATGTAGATATGGTGCTAGTAATGACTGTGAACCCCGGTTTCGGAGGACAATCGTTTATACCGCACACGGTGAAGAAGATCCGCCAGATCCGGGAATGGGCCCGGGAAGTAAATCACACCTCTCTGCGGATTGAAGTAGATGGTGGTATCGCCAAAGAAACCGCTCCGCTCGTTGCTAGAGCAGGTGCGGACGTTTTAGTGGCTGGAAATGCAGTGTTCGGACACAGTGACCGTGCTGCTGCGATCAAGGCCATTCGAGAAGCGGCTGAGGCAGCTCTGCGTTAAACGTAAGTGACACATTTGATCTAATGGTATAGGCCAAGTTACTGACGCATAAATATGGTTACATGAGCAGAAGCCTCATGTAGCCTTTTTTTGAATATTCGAAAGTGTATGTTCCGCTATAACCTTTAACTTTCTATTTTTTGAGAAACAAAAACACCGCCTCTTCCGGAGGACGGCAAAATCGTTTCTTCTTATTCAATAAGGGAGGTCTGCATTCGTTACGTTAGCGGCACGCCAGGAAAGTCTCCTACCGTACGGCATGAATTGATGGGAGGGTTAATGATGAAATTTTACACGTTCAAGCTGCCAAGATTTTTGGGAGGTTTTGTTAAAGCGATTTTGAACACGTTTCAGAAAAGTTGAAGACGGAATAGAAAAGAAAACATGAAAAAAAGCACCTTACATATGTAAAGGGTGCTTTTTGCTTCATATGAGATATCGCTAGGTCTTAGGATAATCCAAGACTAAACGCGTTCAACTTTGCCGGCTTTCAAAGCACGGGTGCTGACGTACACGCGTTTCGGTTTGCCGTTCACGAGGATACGGACCTTCTGAACGTTAACTCCCCAAGAGCGACGGTTGCGGTTGTTCGCATGCGATACATGGTTGCCGCTGCCCGGTTTCTTGCCAGTTACAGTACATTTGCGGGACATAGATTACACCTCCTTGTTACTTACACCTGCGTAAAACAATACTTAAATATAATATCACAGCAAAATTTGCTTCGTCAACCGCTTCAAAAACATTTATTTCTTTTGGCTCTTATAGTACAATATAAATTAGTGTATTATGTCCAGTTAATCATAGAATTGATTAGGCATGAAGTTAGGAAGGGGAATTCTCATTGAGTAAGCGTTCTATAAACGGAACAGATTTTACCGCAATGGTACTCGCCGGAGCGGAGAAGCTGCAGCAGCATGCAGAGCACGTCAATTCCCTGAATGTATTCCCGGTACCAGACGGTGATACGGGAACCAACATGAATTTGACGATGACTGCAGGCTCGAACGAATTGAAGAAAAATAATACCGCCTCCGTTGGCCAATGTGCAGGAGTATTGTCTAAAGGTCTCTTGATGGGCGCACGGGGGAATTCCGGCGTTATTTTGTCACAGCTGTTCAGGGGTCTTGGACGGTATGCAGCCCAATACGATGAATTGAACACGCAGCAGTTCGCAGCAGCGCTGCAGACTGGGGTGGATACAGCCTACAAAGCGGTAGTCAAACCGGTAGAGGGAACGATACTTACAGTTGCCAAGGAAGCTGCCAGACATGCCGTCTACTATGCCCGGCGCACGACGGATGTAACCGAACTGATGACTGAGGTTCTGGCCAAAGCCAAAGAAGCGTTAGCCAATACTCCGGAGCTTTTGCCTGTTCTTAAGCAGGTAGGGGTAGTCGATTCCGGTGGTCAAGGGCTGGTATACATTTATGAGGGCTTCCTTCAACATTTGATGGGAAATGGAAGCACAGCAGCACCCGCTACTGCGCAAGGACAAGCTCCTGCTCCAGCTGCGGCACCGGCAGTGCTGACCAAACATGACAATGTATTGTCCTCCGTGCAGTCCTCTGCACAATCCCAGCTGTCTACGGAAGACATTGAATTTTTATACGACATGGAGTTTTTTATCAACCGGTTGCTCGGGAATTCTATAAAAGCCAATTTTGATGAGGAATCTTTTCGGAAAGCGCTGGCAGTGAATGGTGATTCCATTATCGTCATATCGGATGATGAAACCATCAAGGTGCACGTACATTCCAAGACTCCGGGCGAGGTGCTGAATCTGGCGCTCCAATACGGTGAAATTACGCAAATTCATATCCTTAACATGCGCGAGCAGCACCGTGATCTTCTATCCGCCGGAATGGATATTGCACCTATGCCAGAGGTGTTTGCAGATATTCCTAAGGAAGAGAGCAGTGTGCAGGCCCCTGCGGTTCCACCCGCGGATGATATGGCCCTGTACGGATTCATTGCCGTGTCTTCGGGGGAAGGCATCTCTGATATCTTCAGAAGCCTTGGGGTAGATGCTATTCTATCCGGCGGACAGACGATGAATCCGAGCACCGAGGATTTCGTTAATGCGATCTCATCCATTTCTGCGAAACATATTTACATCCTGCCTAACAACTCGAACATTGTGCTTGCCGCCCAGCAGGCCAAGGAATTGCTCGAAGGCGAACGTGACATTACCGTTATTCCAAGCAAAAGCATCCCGCAGGGAATTGCTGCCGCCTTTGCTTTCCAGGAGGACGATGCGGTGGACACGAATACAAGCAACATGCTGGAAGCAATCTCCCAGGTAAAATCAGGGCAAGTCACCAATGCGGTCCGTGATACGGTGATCGAGGAACTGGAGATCAAATCCGGACAGTATATCGGGATATCCAACTCGAAGATTGTATCCGCTGCCGATGATCTGCTGGAGGCAAGCCAGGCGCTGCTCACAAGCATGCTTGTGAACGGTGATGAGATTGTCACCATTCTGACCGGTGCTGAAGCGGAGGAGAAGGTTACGGAATCACTGGAAAACTGGCTTGAACAAACCTTCCCGCAGGTGGAAGTTGAGGTCCATGAAGGCGGCCAGCCGCTGTATTATTACCTTTTCTCCGTCGAACCGTAGGCCTACACTTACTCCTTATATAGTCTTAAGCAGAATCAGCTGTAGCGTCCTTAACCAAGGCTGCCGTTATGTCTGCCAAATCATAGTTTGGGGAGGAAATCCATGAATCGTACCGTAATTGTCACCGACAGCACTTCCGATATCCCGCCGTCCATGGCGGAAGCGTATGGGATTGAGGTTGTTCCTTTGACCCTGATGTTCGGCGGGGAGGCATTCCGGGATAATGTGGATATGACGCCGGAGCAATTCTACGAACGCCTTCCCCGTTCATCGCAGCTTCCGACCACTTCTCAACCATCGCCGGTTGAGTATATGAACGTGTACCGGGGGATTCAGGAACGTGTACCGGGTGGCCGGATTCTATCGTTTCATATTTCCTCCGGTCTTAGCGGTACGTATCAATCGGCTGTTCTGGCTAAATCCATGCTGGAAGAAGAAGGAGAATCCATTACTGTAGTCGATTCTCTCTCCGCTTCCTATGGATTCGGATTTATGGTGGTTGAGGCAGCGAGACTGGCTGCACAGGGCCATAGCCCGGAAGATATTCTGACAAGAGTGGAGAATCTCCGCCAATCCCGCAAGCTGTATTTTCTGGTCGATACACTGGAATATCTGCAAAAGGGCGGCAGAATCGGCAAAGCCTCCGCATTTCTGGGGACACTGCTTAACATCAAGCCGATCTTGTCCATTGATGCGGAAGGAATTATCTATGCAGTCGAGAAGGTAAGAGGCCGTAAGAAGGCTGTAGCCCGCATGATCGAGCTGTTCAAAAAGGATCTGCCGGGTGTGGACAAAATCAACGTGGCCGTGGGTCATACGGCTGAACCGGCTTCCGGCGAAGAGTTCCTTAAGGAATTGGCCGGACACTTCACCCTGGAAGAGAAAGTGCTGACCAATGTGGGTCCTGTGGTAGGGAGCCATGTCGGCAACGGTACCTTAGCCGTTTTCATTTGGCCCGCGTAAATAGGGGATGAATATGGGACTATCTTTGGATTCAATCGAAGTGAAACAAATAAATGGCGTGAGCGCTCAAAAGCAAAATGAGCTTCACGCCTTTGGCGTCTTTACGGTGAAGGATTTGCTGGAGTATTATCCATTCCGCTATGATGATTTCCGCCCCCGCTCTCTGAGTGAGATCAAACACGGCGACAAGGCTACTCTGGTCGCTAAGGTTATTGGCATCCCTGTCCTGCAGCGTTTTGGGGGCAAATCCCGTCTGAGCTGCAAAATGGTTGCTGAGCCTTGGATGTTTACAGCTACTTGGTTCAACCAGCATTATGTGCGTGAGCAGCTGACAGTGGGGCGTGAAATCGTAATTACCGGTAAATGGGACCAGAAGCGAAATGCGATTACTGTAACCGATTATGAATTTACTGACCGGGGAGAAGGCAAAATAGGCACCCTGCAGCCGGTCTATTCCGTGGGGGGCAAGATTACGCAGTCTTGGATACGCAAGATGATTCATCAGGGATTGCAGCAGTATGGGGAGCTTATTCCAGAAATTCTCCCGCATACGATCATACGGAAATATGATTTCATGTCCCGTAAACGGGCAATCGCCACCATCCATCAGCCAGAGGATACACGTGAAGGCCAGCAAGGGCGGCGGCGGATGGTATATGAAGAACTGTTTCTGTTCCAGCTTAAGGTTCAGGCCTTCAGGGTGCTAAACCGCGGCAGAATGGATGGAGTGGTGCATACGGTGGACAACGCCACAGTCCGGCAGTTTGTCCGCAGTCTGCCGTTTGAGCTGACGGATGCACAGAAGCATGTGGAGCTGGAAATCCTCCAGGACATGCGTTCGAAGTCTTGTATGAACCGGCTTTTACAGGGAGATGTGGGCTCCGGCAAAACCGTTCTTGCGGCAATCGCCCTGTATGCCACCGTGAAATCCGGATATCAGGGGGCACTGATGGTCCCTACTGAGATTCTCGCGGAGCAGCATATGCGCTCACTCACCAAGATGTTTGAGCCATTTGGGATAACGGTGGGGCTTCTGACAGGAAGTGTGAGCGGACGTAAACGGAAGGATCTGCTGGCCTCGCTGCAAATGGGTATGCTCGATATTGTGGTAGGCACCCATGCCTTGATACAGGAAGATGTTTTCTTCCGCGGGCTGGGGATGGTGGTTACGGATGAGCAGCACCGTTTTGGCGTCAACCAGCGCAGTATTCTGCGCCGCAAAGGCTACAATCCGGATGTGTTGACGATGACGGCAACGCCCATTCCTCGTACGCTTGCGATTACTGTCTTCGGCGATATGGATGTGTCCACACTTTCTGAGCGTCCTAAAGGACGTGTACCGATCACGACCTATTGGGTGAAACCTGATCTGATGGAGCGGGTATTGAAGCTGGTCAGCCGTGAGATCGATCAGGGCAGGCAGGCTTATCTGATCTGTCCATTGATTGAGGAATCGGAAAAGCTGGACGTGCAGAACGCGATTGATCTGCATATTCAAATGTCGCAGTCGTTTCCAAATTATAAGGTCGGTCTGCTGCACGGCCGGATGACACCTGGTGAAAAGGACGAAGTCATGCGGGCCTTCTATAGTAATGAGGTTCAGCTGCTGGTCTCCACAACGGTTGTAGAGGTCGGTGTCGATGTGCCCAATGCCACACTAATGATCATTATGGACGCAGACCGCTTTGGACTGTCTCAGCTGCATCAGTTGCGCGGCCGGGTGGGGCGGGGCCAGCATGCATCCTTCTGCGTGCTTGTAGCGGATCCGAAATCTGAAATCGGACGTGAGCGTATGACGGCGATGACGGATACAGATGATGGTTTTGAGGTGTCACGAAGAGATCTGGAGCTGCGCGGTCCGGGTGACTTCTTTGGAACCAAGCAGAGCGGGCTGCCAGAGTTCAGACTGGCTGACATGACCGCCGACTTTGAGGTGCTGGAGCAAGCCAGGGATGATGCTGCCGGATTGCTGAAGGAAACGGATTTCTGGACCTCGACCGACTATGCGGCACTGCGTAGCTACTTGCAGAATGAGCAGATTTTTCAAGGGGACTTAATAGATTAATTTAATTAGGCACATGTGTCACCTTACTCTCATATACTGTGAATGATTGGAATATGACAGGAGGTGCTGCGCGTGGGCTATCAGCAATTTGGAATCAGTCCCCAGCTGGTGGATCGCATCAAGCTGAAGATGAAAAATCCGGCTGTTAAAGAACGAATTAAGAATATGATCAACGGAGTTTCCAAGCAAGAGCTTCAGGATACTGCGGTGGTGCGCAGACTGGTGCGAAATGCTTCGGCAGTAATGGGGGAGAAGTTGACTTCAACCCAGGAAGATCAAATTGTAAAATTTGTAATTGCCCAGAAGATCGACCCCAATAATACGTTTCATCTGATCCGGCTATGGGGGATGTTCCGGTAGAACCTCTCATTTTGGAACAACAGTATGAATCATCAGGTATTACCTTAAAACGCGTTCACGCTGTATTTAGCGGTAACGCGTTTTTGCTTGAAATCTGGCTTAGTAGACAGGAAATAATGAAACCAGACTAGCTATACTGCGTAAATCGTAGTAAAACAGACCTTTTAAAATAAATTTGTGAAGGAAGCGATTTATTTGGGCGGATGGAGCAGTTTTAGCGCTTTCGGTGATTTTCAGCAGCGCAGCGGATTTCAGAGTTTTATTCACGAAATGCCTTTGTTTATGAAGATTATGTTTTTATTGGTCATAGGATTTTTTGTCTTTGTTATCTTCAAATCACTGAAGGCTTGGTCAACTAACAACGCAAGTCCGCTGCTCTCCGTACAAGCCGCAGCAGTCACGAAACGTACTGAGGTATGGGGAGGCTCGGGTGATTCCAGCGCAAACACCAGTTATTATGTCACTTTTCAATTTCAAGATGGCAACCGTGTGGAGCTGATGGTTCCTGATCGTGAATTCGGGTTGATTGTGGAGGGGGATAAGGGCCAGCTTAGCTATCAGGGAACCCGGTTCAAGGGTTTTGTCCGTTAGACCTGTGACTCAGTCGGCATAAAAAAGGCAAGGGATCTTGGGCCTCGGCTGTCCGAAGGCCTGATCTCCTTGCATCTTGTTGGGTACCCAGCTGCTGCCGGTTAGAGAACTCTCTGCATATGAAGCATGACATGGCTCCAATAGCCGCTGTCCAGATCACTGATCTGGACCCCCGGATCACCCCAGGTATGAATAAATTTGCCGTCTCCGATGTAGATACCGACATGTCCCGGAACCGCATCACTCGCAAAGCGTCCGGGGACTGTGAAGAAAATCAGGTCTCCAACCTCAAGCTCGCTGCGGCTTACCCGTCTGCCCAGATTGTCTTGGTCCTTAGCTAAACGGGGAAGGTCGACTCCGAATTTCTTGAAGACATGACGGGTGAATGAAGAGCAGTCGAACCGCTTGGTTTCCTCGTAAGGCCCTGCGCCGAATTCATACGGGACACCCAGGAACTTTTTGGCATAGGCAACAAGCTCTCTGCTGTCTGTTGCGGACAGGCTTTGAATACGCAATGGTTTTGCTTCCTCGGTATTACTGGTTCCTGCAGTGTCCACCTTATCAGAGGGGGGAGCCACGTTAATCTCGCCGGTACGTGGATTCCACCCTACTTCGGTCTGCAGCAGCTTGGATAGTGAAGTAGGTGTGATATAAATTTGACCGTTTCGGCGTACCGGAGCATCCGGCAACTTTATCTTTTGTCCCAAGGAGAATACTTGCGTAGAATCTGGATGCAGCATGTACATAACATCGGTATAGCCGATTTTGGCATAACCCCCGCTGGAGGTATCATCCTTCATCCGATAACCGATCGAAGAGGCCGCTGGTTTCAGAGGAATCCAGTATTTACCGTGGCTGTCGGTGAATGAAGCTTTTTCATAGTAACTGCCTGAAAGTGATCCTGCAGGTGTTACAGTATTGACCTTTGGTTTCTGATCGCTTGTGCTATAGCTGCAAGCAGTATTAGCTATAATGGCTATAGACAGCAAAGCTGCTGCAGCAATCGATTTTGCGGGTCTGTTTGTTGTCATCATGTCACGCTCCATGTTCAAACTGTAATTTAAGTTTGTGCAGGGAGCGTTTTTTTATGTAGGGAGGATAAAGGGAATCAATGTCAAGATCAAACAGAGAAGCCGAACCTTATTTAACCACGGAGTAATATTGTAAAAAATGGTCATGTCATAAGTGATTGACGGAAAATGAACCTTTATATAAGATAAGCTTATTATATTTACGTTTTAGATGCGGGTTTCGCGGCAGCTTATGCTTTAATGCTTTTAAAGATAAAAGCACTACTGCTGAGTCGCTACCATTGAGGCACGCGCTGAATCCGTAAAAAGAAGAGGGGTATATAGGATGAAAACAAAAAAATTATGGCTCGGCCTAAGTCTATGTGCAATGCTGGCGGTTACTGCCTGCGGGACTAACAATAATAAAGGTGCGGATTCAGGAGGTACGAATTCAGGAAAAGCAGATTCCAAAACTTACAAAATAGCGATCTCCCAGTATGTCGAGCATCCTTCTCTGGATGCTACCCGGGAAGGATTCCTGGCCGCACTGAAGGATGCCGGAATCGTAGAGGGCAAGAATCTGAAGGTTGACCTGGAGAACGCCCAGGCAGACTCGTCCAATAACCTGTCTATCGCCCAGAAGATTGCGGCAGACAAGAATGATCTCGTGCTTGGGATCGCTACTCCTTCTGCGCAGGCTGTAGTTCAGGCAGAAGGCAAGGATACACCCATCCTGTTCGCAGCGGTTACCGACCCGCTAGACGCGAAGATTGTCAAGGATCTGGATCATCCCGGGGGGAATGTATCGGGGGCATCAGACACCAACCCTGAGGCAATCACACGACTGATGACTTTTATTGCCGAACAGTTCCCGAATGTCAAAAAGCTGGGCCTTATTATTAATGAAGGGGAACCTAATGCTGTGGTTATGGCTAACATTGCCAAGACCGAGCTGAACAAGCATGGCATCGAGCTGGTTAAAGCGGCAATTACCAACACCTCTGAAGTGAAACAGGCGGCAGAATCGCTTGTTGGCCGTGTGGATGCCTTGTACATCACACTGGACAACTCGGTAGTAAGCGCTGTGGACACGATCATTCAGACTGCTAATGACAACAAAATTCCATTTTTCTCCGCTGACCGCGATACGGTGGAGAAGGGGGCTTTTGCAACCGTGGGCTTCAAATATTATGACCATGGCTACCAGGTAGGACAAATGGCTGTGGAAGTGCTGAAGAATGGTAAGAATCCGGGAGACATGAAGGTAACGATGCAAGAGAAGCTGGACCTTATTCTGAACCTGAAAGCTGCAGCAGCACAGGGGATAGAAGTTACGGATGCTATGAAGGCTAAAGTCTCGGATCCGGATACTAATATTATTCAATAAATGGTAGATATATCAATGGGGGGACTCCAGCACAGGACCACCCCTTGCCGTTTGAGGGAGGAAGTCAGCGATGTTTGATTCAATCATTGGAGCCGTGGAAATGGGCTTGTTATATGCTTTTATGGCTCTAGGTGTATATATTACATTCCGTATTCTTGATTTTCCGGATTTGACTGTGGATGGCAGCTTCACTACGGGGGGAGCCATTGCCGCAGTAATGATTACGCACGGCTACTCGCCATGGCTGGCCACCATATGTGCTCTTGGCGGCGGTATGGCAGCAGGGATGTGTACCGGACTTCTGCATACGAAGGGGAAGATCAACGGACTCTTGTCCGGAATATTAATGATGATCGCACTGTATTCCATTAATTTGCGGATTCTGGATAAACCTAACGTTTCGATCATGGGTGAGGATTCTTTATTTACCTCCATTAATCCGCTTCTGGTCATGCCCATTGTGATGATTGCGGTAAAAATCCTGATGGATCTGTTTCTGCATACCGATCTGGGTCTTGCTCTCCGTGCTACTGGCGACAACTCCCGAATGATTCGAAGCTTCGGGGTGAATACGGATAGCACCACTATCCTTGGCATCAGCCTGGCTAATGGAATGGTGGCGCTCTCGGGTGCGCTGATAGCCCAATACTCTGCATTTGCTGATTCTACTATGGGTATAGGAATGATCGTCATTGGACTTGCTTCGGTTATTATCGGCGAGGCTATCTTTGGAGCAGGAAATGTATTCCGGGCAACCCTTGCTGTAATTCTGGGTTCTATCGTCTATCGTATTGTTGTAGCGCTGGCGCTTCGGGTTCCCTGGCTGAAGGCTTCGGATCTTAAGTTGATCACTGCGATCATTGTCATTATTGCACTGGTGTTCCCTTCGGTTCAACGTTTCATGAAGCAGAAGAGAATCGCGCGCAGACGCAGTGCTGAACTTGTGCATGAGGCGCTGGGCAACAAGAATGGGGGTGCAGCCGATGCTAAAGCTTAATAGGGTATCCAAGCTGTTCAATCCGGGCACCCCGGATGAAAAAATAGCGCTGCTCGGTATTGATCTTGAGCTCCGCAGTGGTGACTTTGTGACTGTGATCGGCAGCAACGGTGCAGGCAAGTCCACACTCATGAATGTCATCTCCGGTGTGATGAAACCCGATCTTGGGGAAGTACGCATTGAGGGGAGCTCGATCAGCGCACTGCCAGAGTTCCAGCGGGCCCGCTGGATTGGCCGGGTATTTCAGGACCCTATGGCCGGTACGGCACCGCATATGACGATCGAAGAGAATCTGGCGATTGCCTACAAAAGAGGCCAGGGCCGCAGAATGTCCTTCGGAGTCTCGGCTGCACGGCGGACCCTGTTTCGTGAACAACTGAGCCGGCTTGGCATTGGCCTGGAGAACCGGCTGAGAGCCAAGGTAGGACTGCTCTCCGGCGGAGAGCGGCAGGCACTTAGCCTGCTCATGGCGACCTTCACACATCCGCAGATTCTGCTTCTGGACGAGCATACGGCTGCACTAGACCCTGCACGAGCCGAATTAATCACTGGGCTGACCAAGTCTATTGTCCGCGAGCTGAACCTGACAACACTTATGGTTACCCATAACATGGAGCAGGCTATTCGTCTCGGCAATCGGCTGATCATGATGGACAAGGGCAGCATCATCCTTGATATTGATGAGGACCGCAAGCAGGATCTGACCGTAGAGCGGCTTCTCGGTGAATTTGAGGCCATCAGCGGACATAAGCTGGCGGATGACCGGATGATGTTAGGATAGACGCGACGCGCTGAGTATGCAATGAGTAAACCGAAACTTGGAATTCAGTCAAATGTGACTGGATTTCCAAGTTTTTTTGGTTTATATTTCCATGGGAGGAACTTTCGATTAATATATAATGAAGTATAGGTTTTACATCTAAAGAGAAAGCAGAGTGAGACGCATGATGTTTTACAAAAATAAGAGCGCTTTCAAAAACTCGGGAATCTTTAGCAAGATGATCATGCTGATTTCGTTTTTACTGTTGCTGTCGTTTTTGTTCTCTCTGATCTTCCTGCAGTATGTGTATCGTATCTATGACCATCAAATTTATGAAAAAGCCTCTGAGGTGCTGGGCATGTCTTCAATCAGCATCGAAAACGAACTGAAAGAGCTGGAGCAGCTGTCTTTCACTGTCGTTTCGGATGAACAGATCCAGAATTGCCTGCGGCAATTATTGGACAATCCTTCCCCGTATCAAAGACAACTGCTCCACAACAAAATCATCAACCGGCTTGTGGCCTTTGCAGGTGCGGAGAAATATGTGTATTCGATGATGATGTTGGATGCGAACGATGGTGTGATGACGGCGGGCAACCGGGAAGGGCTGTCACAAGCTCTGCAGGACCAGCTCAAACCGCTCGCCATCGAAGGTGCAGGCAGTAATGTATGGTATACCCAGGGAAGTAAAAATTCACTTTTGGCAGTTAGGCAAATCAAATCGTACACAGGTTCCACCTTTACGCTAGACAATTTGGGGACACTTGTCATCCGTATCCGCGTCGAACGGATTATTGCTGACAGCACCAGCACAGCGGAGGATGGAAGCCAGCTCATTGTAATGGATAAGGGTACCGGAGAGTCCATATACCCTGGAGATCCGCTCCTGCTGCCGCAGGAACTGGCTGAGGAGGTGCGGCGTCAGGAATCCTACAGGACCGTCAGCTATAGCAAGGGCACTTATTTTGTAGCCAAAACGAACTCGTCGTATATGGACTGGACCTACGTTAATGCTACGCCGTTCAATGAAATGTTCAGGCAGATCACCTTTGTCAAAAGATTGGTTGTAGTCATCTTCGGCTGTATCCTGCTGCTGGGGCTGTTGCTGGGTTACCGGCTGGCACGAAGCATTGCCCGGCCCATCTCGAAGCTGACCGAAAAGATGAGGCGGATCGAGAAGGGCGACCTGGACAATCTGGAGGAGCAGGCGTTAGGTTATGTCTCGCAGACTGCGCAGGATGAAGTAAGCCAATTGAACCGCACCTTCAAAATGATGATCCGCCGGATCCGGGAGCTCATCGATGAGAATTATGCCAAGCAGCTTGTGATTAGAGAGACAGAGTTGAAAGCGCTTCAATCCCAGATTAACCCGCATTTTTTGTACAATACGCTGGAATCGATCAATTGGCTGGCGAAGGTCAACAAGCAGAAGCAAATATCTGAAATGGTTGAGGCGCTGGGCTTTCTGCTGCGGAGCTCGATCGGACTGAAAGACCCGCTGATATCCCTGGAAAAGGAGCTGAACATCGTCCGCAGCTATGTTATTATCCAGCGCACACGATTTGAGGAGCGTCTGGATTTCCGGCTGGATGTGCCTGATGATCTGCTGGATGCGCTGATTCCGAAGCTGACACTGCAGCCGCTGGTAGAGAATGCGATCCGGTATGCGCTGGAGCCGAATATTGAGCCGTGCCTTATTTCGATCTCAATCTCTATGACCGACAGCGGGCTGGATCTTAGGGTCAGTGACAACGGTCCGGGAATGACAGCGGAATTCATCCGCGAGCTGCAGCAGGGCAGAATTCAGACTCGTGGCGAGGGGATCGGGCTGGCAAACATCACAGAGCGTATTCAGATTGTTTTTGGACAGGAATGGGGAACGGAAATAGAGAGTACACCTGGAGCCGGCACGACGATTCATGTACACATTCCGTATTGGAGAGGAGAAATCAGACATGTACAGATTGCTGCTGGTGGATGATGAACGCTTGATTCTGGAAGGGATCTCCCAAGTGGTGGATTGGGGGATGGCAGGTACCGAGCTGGTGGGGACGGCACGCAACGGCATTGAGGCACTGGAACAAATCGGGAAGCTGGAACCGGACATTGTAATCACTGATATTTCTATGCCGGGCCTGGATGGGCTTGGGCTTGTGGACCGCTGCAGCGTACAGTATCCCGGTATAAAATTTGTAATGCTGACCGGGTATAAGGATTTTGATTATGCCTGCAGCGCCATGCAGCATGGAGTGAGGCATTACCTGCTGAAACCCTGCAATGAGAAGCAGATTCATGAGGCGTTGACCGAGCTTGTGCAGGAGCTGAATGAGGAGAGCCGCCGCGAGCAATTCGTCACCGAGATGAAGCATCGCCTCACCAAGGTGCTGCCGCATGTCAAAGCACAGTTTCTAAAGGAATGGATTTCCAATAAAACGTACGGGAGTCACGACCTGGATTATTATCAGGAGCTGTTCGGCATTGAGCTGGGCGGCAAAGGTGTCCGGCTCATCCTGTTCAGGCTGGAGGAGTCTGTTGAGTATGAGCATTTGTTCGCCCTGCAAAATATTGCCCAGGATATGCTAAGTGAGGTGCTTCTCTGTACGACAATTGGCTCCCAGTTGCTGATCCTGCTGGAACAGCCGGAAGAAGCGGACCCTCAGCATGATCTGCTGGAACGGATTGCTAGCGTGAAGGAGATCTTTTTTAACTTTTACAAAATCCATGTAACGATCGCTGTCAGTGACAAGGGACGGATGAGTGAGTCGCGTTGTCTGTACCGGCAGACGCTGCAGTGTATGAATCACCGGTTTTATCTCGAAGAAGGCAGTCTGATCACCGGAAGTGATATTCCCTCTGATGAGCTTAGCGGCCATGGCGAAATAGATCTGCAAGAGGAGCAGATTTGCCTGCTGATCAAAGCCGGGGACCAACATGCTGTTGTGAACGAGCTGGGCCGCTTATTCGGCGTGCTTGCAGACCAGCGTTTGGAGATGAATGTGACACGTTCCTATGTGCTGCAGCTGTACTCGGCGATGATCCGGTTATGCATTCCCGACGAGCGGAGCCGGTTTACTTCCGGGCTGGCAGAGCTGGCGGAGCTCGGGACACTAGGGAGTCTAAAAGCTTTTGTCATGAATGCGGCAGAACGGCTTACCGCCATGTATGACCGTCATTTTGTGACCCGACAATCTGCGATTGTAGATAAAATGCTCCATATCATCGAGGCCGATTATCAGAACTCGGAGCTGTCGCTCGGCTCGGTGGCTGCTGAGATGCTCTATATGAATCCCGACTACCTCGGGAAAATATTCAAAAAAGTAACCGGTGAGAAGTTCTCCAACTATGTCACCAGCTACCGGATTGGCAAAGCCTCCGAGCATATTATCCGCAGCGGCGATGTGAAGGTATTTGAGCTGGCAGAGCTGTACGGATTTGGCGGCAATGCCCAATATTTCAGCCAGGTGTTCAAGAAGGTGACCGGGAAGACGCCGACGGATTTTATGAAGCCCCAGTAAGGAATAGAACACTTGAACCTGATTATTGAACAAAGATGACGGTTTTTTGTATTCAAGAAAGTGGCGGAATTTGAGAAAATTTAGTCATGGAAGCGTTACCAGTCCAACTGGACTTCCTACTCACTTTACGAAAAGGGGAGATATCCAATTGAAAAAGAGATTCGCATTATTGGCTGTTCCGATGCTGCTGTCCATGCTGGCCGGATGCGGCGGCAACAATAACAACACTCAGGATTCCGCTGCGGCCGACGCAGCAACCAACCAACCGGCGAAGGCAACGGCTGCCAGTTCTTCAGAACCTGTAACGCTGCGGATTGCCTGGTGGGGCAGCGATACGCGCCATTCGTATACCCAGCAGGTCATTGATATGTATGAAGCCCAGAATCCGAATGTGAAGATCGAACCGGAATACGCATCTTTTGATGATTACTGGAAAAAACTTGCTCCCCAAGCTGCAGCTAACCGCCTCCCTGATATTGTACAAATGGACGTGTCCTACATTAATCAATACGGCTCTAACGGCCAGTTGGAGGATTTGACGCCCTACCTGAACAAGACGATCCAGGTGGGTGATGTGAATGAAAATGTACTCTCTACCGGAGTTATTGATAGCAAACAATACGGTATTCCACTGGGAGTTAACGTGCTTGGATTCCAATACGACCCTGCATTACTGAAGAAAGCCGGTGTAGACGCGATTCCTGAGAACTGGACCTGGGATCAGTACAAGGAGATTGCCATGAAAGCCAAAGACGCCGGACTTTTCATGGATTCCTCCATGGCTGCGGATATTTTCTTCAACTACTATCTGCGCACAAAGGGCCTGTCACTCTACAACACAGACGGCTCCGCACTGGGCTACGATGATGATGCACTGTTCAGAGACTTTTTCGGGATGACTTCCGATCTCATTGCCAAAGGTGCAGTGCCGTCACAAGACAAACTGAGCCAGAACAAAGGCGTTATCGAAGAATCGGACATCGTTAAAGGAACCGGAATCGGCATGTGGCAGTGGTCGAACCAGTATGTGGCCCTGCAAATCGCAGTGAACCGTCCAATGGAGCTGGCCCAAATGCCGGGTCCGGATATGGAAAAAGGCCTGTATATGCAGCCAAGCATGTACTGGTCAGTTACAGCGAACTCCAAGTCCAAGGAGGAAGCAGCCAAGTTTATCGATTTCTGGACCAACAATGCTGAGGCAAACAAGCTGATCAAGGGTGAACGCGGCGTACCGATTTCGAGCAAAATTAAGGAATCCCTCGCTACGGAATTAACAGATTCCGGTAAACAGGTGTTCAAGTTTGTAGCAGATATGGAGCCTAAAACTTCACCAATGAGTCCTCCTGTGGGTTCGCCTGAAGTGGTTGCCTTGCTGACCGACCTTGCGGAGCAAATGAACTTTGGCCAGATCAAACCGGATGCTGCTGCAGCACAGTTCCGCAAAGAAGCCAGCGAGATTCTGGCGAACCGCTAAAACGGTAGATACCATACTGTGAATTCTAACTAGATAGGAGTTGGAGAACGTTGGGCTTAAGCAATCCCCTTACCTCAAGTCCGCGGGCCTATAGAACGAAGAAACCGCTGGGCCACCGGTTGCGCAAGAATTTGACGGGTTATGCCTTTATCAGTCCATTCATCATCGGGTTCCTGTGCTTTACACTGGTGCCGATGGCTATATCCCTGTATCTGTCTTTTACCAAGTATAATCTCTTCGCCCCGCCGCGCTGGATCGGATTTGACAATTATACTAAAATGTTCACCGGCGATCCCAAATACCTGCATTCCCTTAAGGTTACGCTGCTGTATGTGTTCGTTGGTGTACCGCTCCGGCTGGGCTTCGCCTTGTTCGTAGCGATGATTCTGAATACCAAGTCCCGGATGGTGGGCGCTTACCGCACGGTGTATTATCTGCCTTCCATCATTGGAGGCAGTGTGGCAGTCTCCATCATGTGGCGCAATATTTTTAGTGACACCGGAATTATCAACGGTATGCTTGGCTTCTTCGGCCTGGGACCTGTCAGCTGGTTCGGCAATCCCAATGCCGCACTATTCATGCTGATTACGCTGTCTGTCTGGCAGTTCGGCTCGTCAATGCTGATCTTCCTGGCGGGGCTGAAGAATATCTCAGGGGAGATGTATGAAGCAGCAAGTGTGGACGGGGCGAGCTTTTTCCGCAAATTCTTCAAAATTACCCTGCCGCTGCTCAGCTCCGTCATCTTGTTCAACATGGTTATGCAGACTATCAGTGCATTCATGACCTTTGTACCTGCTTATATCATCTCCAAAGGCGAGGGCGGCCCAATGGACGGTACGATGCTCTACTCCCTGTATTTGTTCCGCCAGGCCTTCATGTTCAACAACATGGGGTATGCCTCGGCAATGGCTTGGGTGATGCTGCTGCTGGTAGGTATTATGACAGGCATTCTGTTCAAAACATCCAAATCATGGGTCTTCTATGAATCGGGAGGGGGAAAGTGAGCCATGGTGAAAAATAAAATCAAATGGCCAATCTACCACATTCTGATCGGCGGACTCGCTATTATCATGCTGTACCCGATTCTGTGGATGGTCCTGAGCTCCTTTAAGGAAAGCCGTCTGGTATTTGTTACCGCACAGACCCTGCTGCCGCATCCCTGGGAATGGGGCAATTACGCCAAAGGCTGGGAAGGCGTAGCCGGTTACTCCTTTGGAGTGTTCATCAAGAACTCTTTTGTGATTGTTATCGTCGCCACAATTGGTGCCGTATTCTCTTCGTCACTAGTAGCGTTCGGCTTCGCCCGCAACAAATTTGCCGGACATGGCCTTTGGTTCGGGATCATGATGATGACCCTGATGCTGCCGGCTGACGTCGTGCTGGTTCCGCAATATATTATTTATACCAAGCTGAATTGGCTGGACAGCATCCGGCCGATCGTGATTCCACAGTTCTTCGGGGTTCCATTCTTCATCTTCCTGATGCTGCAGTTCATCCGCACAATTCCCGCAGAGCTGGATGAAGCAGCGACAATTGACGGCTGCGGCAAGTTCAGACTTTATTACAAAATCATCCTGCCGCTGATCCGACCATCGATGGCAACAGCAGCGATCTTCTCCTTCTACTGGCGCTGGGAGGATCTGCTGGGGCCTGTGCTCTACCTGAATTCACCTTCCAAGTACACAGTGTCCATGGGCCTCAAAATGTTCCTGGACAGTGAGTCCGTATCCAACTGGGGCCCGATGTTCGCCATGTCCGTACTGAGTCTCACACCGGTTATGCTGATCTTCTTCATTTTCCAGAAGCAGATTGTGGATGGCATCAGCACAAGTGGTCTCAAGGGCTAAGCATGTGATGGGGAAAGGGTGTGCTGAAGTGAAATGCAACGGGCAGCCCAGCCTTTTGCCGATTCACTCCCGGGTATGCGAGGTATAAGTTAGGGAAACAACTTAACTAGAACGCGTAATTACTTAGGGAGGGACATCAGGTATGGCAGAACAAAAGCTTCAAGGCAAGGTAGCCATTGTCAGCGGGGGCGGATCTGGCATCGGGCGGGCATCCGTGCTGGAGTTTGCCCGGAACGGGGCGAAAATTGTGATGCTTGACCGTACGGTCGAGCATGCCGAAAAGGTGCGCCGGCAGGTGGAGGGGGAAGGCGGAGAAGCCGTAGTCATTGAATGTGACATTGCTGAACCTCAGCAGGTGGAAGAGGCGGTGAAGCAGGCTGCAGCTAAATGGGGCAGACTCGATATTGTCTTCGCCAACGCCGGTATTAATGGAGCGATGACACCGATTGAAACCATGGACATCGCATCTTGGGACCAGACTATGAACATCAACCTTCGGGGTACCTTTGCCACTGTCAAATATGCGGTTCCTTACTTGAAAAAGAATGGCGGCAGCATATTGATCAACAGTTCCATTAACGGCAACCGTGTCTTTTCAAATATCGGCTTCTCAGCTTACAGTACTACCAAGGCGGGTCAAGTGGCTTTTATGAAGATGGCTGCGCTGGAGCTCGCCCAGTACAAAATACGTGTCAATGCGATATGCCCGGGTGCAATCACTACGAATATTGACGACAACACGTATCCATCCGAGGACCTGAAGGAAGTGCAGATCGCTGTGGAATTCCCGGACGGCGGTGAGCCGCTGGAAAAAGGGCCAGGGCGTCCGGATCAGGTGGCTAAACTGGCGCTGTTTCTGGCTTCAGATGATTCCGATCACATTACCGGTACAGAAATCTTTTGTGATGGTGCCGAATCACTGCTGCACGGGTAACCTCTTCTAACCGATAATAAGCAAGCATACCTTTAATGAAGCAGTTGTCTGGAGAAACGGTTCTGTCTTCTGCACTTGTACAGCCCTGCAGGCTGTAAGTATAGCAGAGTACAGCGATACCGTTTCTTCGTGTTTTATTGACGGGTCGCATAGGCGGCTATTCAGTAAAATATTTGGACGCCTGTATTAAAGATGGCGCAGGCGTTGCTGCTTAGGTATACTATTTTTATCGTCTTAGAAGAGAGGGCACTTATGAATATGGATCTTAATCTGCACATGGAATCGATTATCAAACTGCTTGTGGCCATGCTGTTCGGGCTGTTCATCGGGATTGACCGGCAATTAAAACAGAAACCGCTGGGGATCCGGACCAGTATGGTCATCAGTATCGCAAGCTGTCTGGTGACACTCGTCTCCATTCATGCTTACGACAAATTTGGCGGAACAGAGCATCCCAACATGGACCCGATGCGTCTTGCGGCGCAGATTGTCAGCGGGATCGGGTTTCTCGGAGCAGGCGTGATTCTCCGCCGGGGCGGAGATGCGATTTCAGGCCTCACCTCTGCAGCGCTGATCTGGACGGCGTCCGGGATCGGAATCGCGGTCGGAGCAGGCTTTTATGTGGAAGCCGGGTATGCAGTCGTACTGCTGATGTTCGCTGTCAATGCTGTACCGCATCTAATCAAGGTTATTGGGCCTGAGGTGCTGAACAAGCACGAAATCTCTGTCAAAATCATCATGGAGCCTAATTATGTGCTGACAGATGTGATCCAGAAAATTGAAGAACGTCATGCGGTCGAATCCCGGAAGACGAAGAAGAACGGCAGGACGATCCGGCGAATGAAAATCAAGGATCTGGATGACGGAAGACAAATGATCGATATGCTCATTTCTGCTCCAGACCGTGAATACTCAACGGAAATCTATTATGACGTGAAGAAAATTGAGCATGTGATGAGCGTGGAAGTGGAACAGTTGTAAAAATGACATATTCCCTCCTGGGCAGATGTGGTAATCTATCTAGGAGAGCGTCATTTTGAGATTATGGAAGGGAGAAACACACAATGACAATTACAGCTTACGAAGGACTATATGAAGGAGAGGCTGCAGTCTGGCTAAAAGCAGGCCGGTATGAGGCAGCCATTCTACCGGGTATTGGCGGCAATCTAATCTGCTTCCGCGATAACGAAAACGGTTACCGTTTCCTCCATGAACCAGGTGCGGATGAGATGGAAGCGTTCAAGGCGAACCCGGGAATTCACGGTATCCCAGTACTGTTTCCGCCGAACCGTTATGAGGACGGGGAGTTTCCGTGGAACGGACAAACCTATCATCTCCCGGTAAATGAAGCAACTACTCACAACCACCTGCACGGGTTCCTGCATACAGCGGCATGGCAGGTAGAAGAATTCGGCAGCGGTGTGAATGAGAGCTTCGTCACGGTATTCATTAAGGTGGATGAGAATCATCCATCCTATCAATACCTCCCGTTCAAATATACGGTCAAACTGCGCTACAGCCTTGGCGAGGCCGGTCTGTCCCAGCAACTCCTGGTGCATAATGATGGTGAGGAGCTTATGCCCTGTCTGCTAGCCTTCCACACCGCGATTAACGCACCTTTTGCACCGGGAAGCACCCCTCACGATTACCGCGTGAAGCTGACCATCGGGAACCGCTGGGAGCTTAGCAACCGCATGCTGCCGACCGGATCATTCCAGGAATTGACCTCGGATGAGATTGCTCTTCGCGACGAGGGCTTGTATCCTTTCTACGCACCAATGGACAATCATTACACCGCAGCCGCACAGAATGGGCGCAACCGTATGGAGCTTACGGACAGCAAGGCTGGAGTCACACTCGTATACGATGTGGGTACTTCCTACAAGCAATGGATGATCTGGAACAATGGTGCAACCGAAGGGTTCTTCTGTCCGGAGCCGCAGATTAATCTGGTTAATGCTCCTAAGGTGGATCTTCCTGCAGATGATATCGGTTTGTTTGGCCTGGAGCCGGGCGAATATTGGGAAGAAACCAGCCGGATTTATGTAAAATAATTAGTACTCAACAACAGCAGAAATGCTGTTGTTGGAACGCCGAAGGCCGGTTTGTTTGCAGGTAGAAAATTATATAGAACCCAAAAATATGGACTTGGGTAAGCCGTCGCGATGCACGAATGTCGTGGCGGCTTTTCCTGCGGAAATTAACAATTAATTTACATAGATTTAATTTTGTGAATATGCTTTAATGCTCCTTTAAGCTAAGAGGCGTATACTGTACGTTTAGTACAGATAGGAGTGAAAATGATGCGTTATGTTCTACCTTCCAAAAAATTGGGTGTTCTGCTGCTTAGCTTACTGCTGGGCGGTTTTGTACTGAACTTTTTTGTTCAAGCGGCTTCGCTGGATATGGATTTCTGGAGTGTGCTCCATTGGATCGGGAAGTCCTATTGGCTGTATGTAGGCGGAAGCTTGTTCTTTTTCTTTGTCCTGTTGGCTTTTTCGTTGATATTACCCAATCTATATATAGGCCCGGTAGTTGGATCACTCTTGATTCTTCTGCTGGGCATCGCCAATTACAAGAAGCAAGGGACGACAGGGGAGCCTCTGTTCCCTTGGGATCTGATGCTGATGAAGAACGCCGGAGAAATGAGTAAGATCACGAAAGGCATGATTTCACCTTTTGCGGCAGGGCTTGCACTTCTGGTGATCGCTGCAGGGGTGTGGCTGCTGTTTAAGCTTCCCAAGATCAAAGTTCAGTTGCCGCTGCGTTTGCTGCTCACTGCGGTGTCAGCGGGTATGGTTGCCGGCTTTATAGTGATGGTTAGCGGGCAAACTACGTTTGCTTCCTCGCTGAATTACCAGAATATTTTCTGGAACCAGAAGGTGAATTACTCCCAAAATGGCTTTGTGTTCGCATTCACAGGAAATCTCCGGCAGAATCTGCTGGAGGAACCGGAAGGCTATAGCCGCGGGACGATAGAAGCCATTGCTGCAAAATACGGCTCCTTGCCGGATACGACCGCTGCGCAAACTGTTGTGGAGCAGCCGAACATCATGTTCATGATGGATGAAGCGTTTTTTGATCCCACCCGGTTGCCAAGTCTTAAGTTAAGCGAAGATCCGCTGCCATTCATTCATCAGGAGGAGCGCGTGACCCCGGCAGGATATCTGCTCTCTCCTGAGTTCGGCGGCAATACAGCGAATGTGGAATTTGAAGCGCTGACGGGGATGTCGATGTATTTTCTGGGGGACGGGTCGATTCCTTACCAGCAGCGTATAGTCAAAATGTCCTCGTTGCCCTCCATCGTCAGCATCCTGAAGGACAGAGGTTATCAGACACTGGCATTGCATCCGTTTGATGAGACATTTTACAACCGGAACCGGGTGTACCCTGTACTCGGGTTTGACCGCTTTACGAGTGAGAAGGATTTACCGCTTGCAGAGCGGATAACTCCGGACGGCTATATTTCTGACAAAGCAGCTGTGCAGGAGGCTATCCGTGAACTGAAGGCTGCAGATGCTCCAACCTTTTTGCATATGGTGACCATGCAGAATCACTTTCCATTTACCAAAGGTCTGAACGGTCCGAATACCATTACTGTGCAAGGTGCTAAGGCTTCCTGGAAAGATGAGCTGGAAACGTATGTTCAGGATACCCGGCTGACCGATGAGGCATTATCTTATTTGCAGCAGGAGCTGAAGACGATTGAACGGCCGACCATTGCTGTGTTCTGGGGGGATCATCTTCCGGCGCTGTCGGCTGGAATCTATACGGATGCGGGCTGGGATCAGGAACCGCGGCTGAAGCATGAAACCAAGCTGATGATCCTTGCCAATTTTGATATCGGCCAGAAGCCTCTGGGAACGCTGAGCCCTGCCTACCTTGGACCCACTGTGTTCAACTTGTCAGGACAATCGTTGCCGCCGTTCTATAAAATGCTGGAACAGGTACAGTCACAGCTAACCGGTCTAAGCAAAAGCGTGCTGATCGGCGCTTCGGACGGGATAACCACCGTGACATCTGTGCAACAGTCGTTACTGGACGACTATCGTATGGTGGAGTATGATCTGTTGGAAGGAAAAGGGTATGCAGAGGATTTGATGTTCTGAATAGAAGAAATGTTCCAGGGAAATAATGCTCTTAAAGACGAGAACTCCGCTGTTATCGCGGGGTTCTTTTGTGTATTCTGTTGTCTGGGAAAGGGGATTTCTGGTACATCAATTGACGGAATCAGCATGTTGGACTTAACATATGAGGGTGGAAGCGACTAAACCGCAATTGGTGTTATTTTAAATATTGAAAGGGGTTACATTTTGAAAAAGCTGGGGCTTGTCTATGTGCTTCTGATTGGCCTTTTCCTGATTTATGTGCTGAATTACAAGCTGCAGCCTGGCCCGGAGGACCCGTGGGAAACCGCCGGCCTGCGCGGTAATATCGAAGATAAGTACGTAATGGTTACGTTCCAGATTGGCATCGATTACTGGAAAAGTGTATTGAAAGGCTTTGAGGATGCGGCAGAGGAGCTGAATGTTTCCGTAGAATATCATGGCTCAACCCAGCATAATGCCAGTGAGCAGATGACAGTGCTGGAGCAGACGATTGCCAAAAAGCCAGCGGGAATTGCCATATCGGCGGTGAATTCTAAACTTCTGACGGCTACGATTAACAAAGCGGTGGAGAGCGGAATTCCGGTGGTGCTGTTTGACTCGGGGGCACCTAACAGCAAAGCGTATTCTTTTCTCGGAACGGATAATTACAACGCCGGCGTTGAAGCTGCCCGCAAAATGGCTGAGCTTACCGGGGGGGAAGGCGAAGTGGCGGTTATTACAACACCTGATCAGCACAATCACCAGGAACGAACCGATGGATTCAGCCGCACGATCCGCAGTGAGTTTCCGGAGATGAAACTGGTTTCGGTCAAGGACGGCCATGGTGATCAGATAGCTTCAAGGCAAGCGGCTGAGCAGCTGTTGCTTCAGTATCCGAAGCTTAAGGGAATATTCGCCACGGAGTCGAACGGCGGAATTGGCGTGGCCGAAGCCGTGCAGGCGCAGCAGGGAGATCATTCCACTTTGCAAATTATCAGCTTCGATACGGATAAACTGACGCTCGATCTTGTAAAAGAAGGCAGGATTGCCGCGACCATGGCGCAAGGAACCTGGAACATGGGTTATTGGTCGCTGACAGAGCTGTTCCATTTACACAGTGATTTGCAGGAAAATCCGAATGCTTACGAGGGAAGCAAACCGAGGCCCGTGCCGGATAAGGTGGATACCGGGATTGATGTGGTGACCCGGGCCAATGTGGAGAATTACTATGCCAAGTAATCAGCCGCAGGGGAGGAGCTGCCGATGCTTAAGCGTGGCCTGAATATGGAAAAGCTAAAGCTGAACAACCTCCCAATCCGCTATAAGCTGATCATTCATTTTCTCCTGATCAGCATTCTTCCCTCCATCGGACTGGGGCTGCTTATCGGCTGGACGGTCGACCGGATTGTGGAGGAGCGAAGCAATGAGAATACGATGCAGCTCATCGGGAAGGTCAATTCCTCACTGGAAAATGAGGTGGAAGATCTCCAGAAGATCACCTACCTGATTTCTTTTGACCCCGGTGTGCAGGCCTTTCTGAACGGTTCAATGAACGATCCGGCGCAAGCTATGAGATGGGCTGAAGGCCGGGAGCCCGCGGAATATAACATCCGCAAGTTTCTTCAGGGTTTTACCACCCTTAGTTCCGAGATTGCTGGTATTATGCTGGTTAATCGAGAAGGCGAATTTATCAGCAATGAGATGTACACCCGTCCGGGCACAGCTGTGAAGAGCGAGGCCTGGTACAAAGAAGCGGAAAACAATAAAGGGATTTTCAAAATCATCGGACATCCTTATGGCCGTGCTGTAAGGTCGCATGTTGACTATAAGGAGAGCGAGGTGGTGTCTGCTGTAAGAGCCATCGTTGACCCCGAGACACAGGTGGTTCAGGGAGTAGTACTAATTGATCTGAAGCTGAGGGTTATCGCCGAAACGGCCAGAGATGTCACGCTGGGCAAAACGGGTTATCTTACTATCGTCGACAGCAGCGGGGAGATGATCTATGCGCCACAACATCCTTTTATGAAAAATATCCCGAAAGGGTTACTCACCGAAACCTCGGGCATTACCTCAGAGACCGCGGCTGGCCGCCATTTGCAGCTCATTTACCGGACCTCATCCTTTACGGGGTGGACAACGGTGGGTGTGTTCCCGATGGAGGAATCGGCGTTTGGGGTACGGGAGATTACGTTTAATGTGGTCACCTTTGTTTTTATTGTCTGTATGCTTGGGATGACGGCCTCATTCTATCTGGCGCATTCCATTTCTCGTCCAATCGGACAACTGGCCTCCTTTATGAGCAAGGCGCAGTCCGGTGATCTGACGATCCGATATTGGGGCAACCGATCCGACGAAATTGGGCTGCTGGGCCGCAGCTTCAACTCCATGCTGGCGCAGATTTCCCGGCTGCTCTCGCTTACTGAGCTGCAGGCTCGGCAGAAGCGGGAAGCGGAGCTGCGCAGCCTGCAGGCGCATATCAAGCCGCATTTTCTCTATAACACATTGGATACAATCCACTGGATGGCCCGCAACAAAGGGGCGGACGATATAGCCGAAGTGGTTCAATCCTTATCCAAGCTGTTCCGGCTGGGTCTCAGCAAAGGCAGTGATCTGGTTCCACTGTCCGACGAGCTGGAGCATATGGTGAGCTATCTGAAGATTCAACAGGTGCGTTACAGCAGCAAGCTGGCTTACCGCATTGAAGTGGAACCGCAGCTTGATGAGCTGTACGTGCTTAAGCTGCTTCTGCAGCCTATTGTGGAGAACGCGATCTATCACGGCATCAAGGAGCGGCGCGGTCCCGGCCATATTTCCATAGAGGTGGCACAGCAAGCAGGTGAGCTGTACCTGACGGTCCGCGATGATGGGGCAGGGATGACACCGGAGCGGCTTGCCATGCTGCAGAAGCGTCTTGCGGCTGTTGGCAGCAATGCCGGAGATACGGGGGACATCGAGCAGCCGCTGCCGGACAGTGCGGGCAGCGGCTATGGCATTCTGAATGTGCAGGCCCGAATCCGGCTCACTTATGGAGAACCGTATGGGCTGCAAATTGAAAGTGAACGCGGGGTGGGAACGGTAGTGACTGTGCGTCATCCGGTTGTCCATGACAGCTATCCTGTGGATTGAATTTGAAGGAGAAGGAGCTGCATCGCAATGGATACCTGGAAAGTTATGATTGCCGATGATGAAGCGATCATCCGTGAAGGGATTAGAAAATGTGTGGATTGGGAAGGCCTCGGACTGCAGGTCGTTGCGGAAGCGGAAGACGGTGAAGAAGCCTTGGATTTGGCCGTCCAGCATAAAGTGCATATTGCATTAGTAGATTTGAATATGCCGATCATGCATGGCATTGAACTGATGAAGCAGCTTCGGGAGCAGCTACCTGAATGTAAAATCATCGTTATAACCGGCCATGATGAATTTTCCTACGCCCAGGAATCAATCCGTCTGCAGGTGCATGACTATATTCTTAAGCCTGCCGAGCCCAGGCAATTGATGCAGGTGCTTCGCGGGGTCAGGGATCTGCTGGTCTCGGAGAAGCAAAAGAACCAGCATCTCCAGCAGGCCTCCCGGCAGATCATTAAGAATTTCCCGCTGCTGAGAGAACGCTTCTGCCAGGAATGGCTGGAGGGGAATCTGAGCCAGGGTGAGATCCGGGAGCAGCTGCACTTCTTGCAGCTGCCACAAGAGCGTCCAGAAATAGTAGCCATTATCCGCTGGAGATGGGAAGCGCAGAATTCCGGACTACAGGAGAAAGAACGGCAGCTGTTTCTTTTTGCAATAGAGAACATTGTTTCAGAGCTGCTTCAGAACTCTATAAAGGTGATCTTCCGGGATGCTGCAGGTCAGATCATTCTTCTGCTGTGGGATGCGGCAGGAGAAGCGGTGCTGGCCGGGGTTGAAGCCGTAGTGCGAAGCCTTCTCAAGATTGCCGTTGAGGTTGGCATCGAGCCTGTTGAGGGAGATCCCACAGGTCTGACAGCCGCCTACCGCAAATGCAGAGTGAGCCTCTCCAAAGAACAGCCTTTGTCGCCCCTGGTCCGCAGAGCCAGGCAGTACATGCTGGAGCACTTTAGCGAATACGGGCTTACTCTGGAATTCATAGCCGGCAGCCTTCAAGCCTCACCGGTCTATCTCAGCCGGCTGTTCAAGCAGGAGCTGGGTGAATCCTTCGGAACGTATCTGACCCAAATCCGTATCCGTAAAGCGGCGCAGATGCTGCACTCAACAGAACTAAGCATAGGCGAAGTGGCGGAACGCACGGGTTACGAAACCCAGCATTATTTCAGCACCGCCTTTAAGAAGCATACAGGTGTATCCCCTCTGCAGTTCCGCAAAGGTGTGCTGCCCGGAGATGGAGAGCGTGCAGGCCGCGAAGGAGAGCAAGACTAAACTCATATACTGTAAAAAGGAACCACATGCGGCTAATCCCGCATGTGGTTTATTTATTCTCATTTCATTTAAGATGAACGAAAGACCTACCAAAGGTCAGAAGTGGCGGAGGTGAAGTTTGGAGCTGGAGGAGCGGTAGCGTCCGCCTTTATGTTTGGATTTCACCCGTAGACAACGGTTTAAATCAGGAAATCCAAACATAACAGCGGCCGGAAGCCCAAACATTCACCGCAGTCACGACCAAGGCCGATTAAATAAATCAAAAGTTCAACATAAATATCACTTTTGAAAACGCTGACAAAAGTTCTGATTTTATAAAAACAGTAGCCTGAGTGTAAATACGGACCCCTGTTCCCCTTGCTATACTCAACTTGTCAGACGGGCAGACTGCCCGGGACAACAGAATAGTTCAGGGGGTAGCGCAGATATGAAAAAGTATTCATTACTCATGCTGGCATTGGCACTTGTACTGGTTTTATCCGCTTGCGGCAATAACGGAGGGAACAGCTCCGGCGGCAGTTCGGAAGGAACGAAGGGTAAGGTGGGCATCGCGATGCCGACGAAGTCCTCTGAGCGCTGGGTGAACGATGGCAATAACATGGTAAAAGAATTTAAGAGTCTGGGTTACGGTACGGATCTGCAGTACGCGGAGGATGTTGTTGAGAACCAGGTATCTCAAATCGAGAATATGATTACCAAAGGCGTGAAGGCCATTGTTATTGCTTCGATTGACGGTGAAGCCCTGACGGATGTCCTGCAAAAAGCGCATGATGCTAACGTGAAGATCATTGCCTATGACCGTCTGATCAAGAAAAGCGAATTTGTGGACTATTATGCTACCTTCGACAATTTCAAAGTCGGTGTGCTGCAGGGCTCTTACATTGAAGAGAAGCTGGGCCTGAAAGAAGGCAAGGGCCCGTTTAACATTGAACTTTTCGGCGGTTCACCGGATGATAACAACGCCTACTTTTTCTTTGACGGAGCCATGTCGATCCTGAAGCCTTACATTGATTCCGGCAAGCTGGTTGTCCGCAGTAAGCAGATTACAATGGATCAGGTAGCTACATTGCGCTGGGATGGGGCAGCTGCTCAAGCCCGGATGGATAATCTGCTGAGTGCCAATTATGCCAGCGATAACCTGGATGCTGTCCTGTCCCCTTACGATGGCATCACCATTGGCATTCTTTCCTCACTGAAAGGCGTGGGCTACGGTTCGGGCGACAAGAAGCTTCCGGTTGTTACCGGGCAGGACGCCGAGCTTGCCTCCGTTAAGTCGATTCTGGCCGGAGAGCAGACACAGACAGTATTCAAGGATACCCGCGAGCTGGCCAAAAAAGCGGTAGAGATGACGGAAAGTGTACTGAACGGCACGGAAGCGGAAGTCAATGATACCACCACTTATAATAATGGAGTCAAAATTGTACCGTCCTATCTGTTGGAGCCTGTATCTGTAGATGCTTCCAATGTAGATAAAGTGCTGGTCGACGGCGGCTACTATACCAAAGAACAGCTCGGCAAATAACCGGTTGCGAATGCTTTTAGCGGGGAATGCGGCGGCAGTTCTTAAAGAGGCTGCCAGCCGCAACAACCGCTGCCACAGTCTTAATGGAAAGCTGGGTGAGAGGCAATGAACGAAATTATTCTGGAAATGAAGGGCATTACCAAAACCTTTCCCGGTGTCAAGGCACTGTCCAACGTGAACCTGAAGGTCAAAGCCGGAGAGATTCACGCGCTCTGCGGAGAGAACGGGGCCGGGAAATCCACCCTGATGAAGGTACTGAGTGGAGTCTATCCGCATGGAACGTATGAAGGGGATATTTTATTTCAAGGACAGGTCTCCCAATTCAAGGATATTAAGGATAGTGAAAGCCTGGGGATTGTCATTATTCATCAGGAGCTGGCTCTGATTCCGTATCTGTCCATCTCGGAGAACATTTTTCTCGGCAATGAGCAGGCAAGTCGCGGGGTGATTAACTGGAATGCAACGACGGTGAAAACCAAGGAGCTGCTTCAGACCGTTGGTCTCAGCGAGTCGCCGTTCACCCGGGTATCGACGATCGGTGTAGGCAAGCAGCAGCTTGTGGAAATCGCCAAGGCGTTGTCCAAAGAGGTGAAGCTGCTCATACTCGACGAACCGACAGCAGCACTGAATGAAGATGACAGTGAAAACCTGCTTACACTGATTCTGGAGCTGAAAAAGCGCGGGATTGCTTCAATTATCATTTCCCACAAACTGAATGAAATTGAGAAGGTGGCAGACTCTGTGACCATTCTACGGGATGGGCAGACGATTCGCACTTTGGATATGAAGCAGGATGAGGTTACCGAGGACGTCATTATTAAAGGCATGGTGGGCCGTGATCTGACCAACCGTTATCCGGAGCGGACGCCGGACCTGGGTGAGACCATTTTCGAAATCCGCGACTGGGAAGTCTACCATCCGACTCAGGCGGGCCGCAAAATGCTTGACAAGATCAACCTCCATATCCGGCGCGGGGAAGTGGTAGGCATAGCCGGACTCATGGGAGCGGGGCGGACGGAGCTGGCAATGAGTGTGTTCGGCAAATCGTATGGCAGACGGATCAGCGGCCAGCTATTCATGCATGGCAAAGAGGTTCATCTGAACGATATCAACAAAGCGATCGATAGCGGATTGGCCTATGTAACGGAAGACCGTAAGCATTATGGATTGATTTTGATCGACGACATCAAACGGAATATTTCGCTTAGCAGCTTGAAGAAACTGTCCCGCCGGGGTGTCATTAATGAGAACGAGGAAGTGCTGGTCGCTGAGGAATACCGCAGGAAGCTGAACATCAAGACGCCAAGCATTTTACAGAAAACGGTGAATCTCAGCGGAGGCAATCAGCAAAAGGTTGTCCTCAGTAAATGGATCTACGCCCAGCCGGATATCCTCATTCTTGATGAGCCTACACGTGGAATCGATGTGGGAGCCAAATATGAAATTTACTCCATCATTAATGGGCTGGCGGCAGAGGGCAAAGGGGTGCTGGTCATCTCGTCTGAGCTGCCGGAGATTATCGGGATGTGTGACCGGATTTATACCATGTGCGAAGGCCGCATCAGCGGCGAGGTAGAACGGCAGGATGCATCACAAGAGCTGCTGATGAAATATATGACACGAAGCAGGGGGTAGCACGTCATGGGAGCGATTAGTGAAATTTTTAAAAAGAATATCCGCCAATACGGCATGATCATTGCTTTGATCTTTATCTCGATTTTCTTTCAAATTCTTACAGACGGTATTCTGCTCAAGCCGCTTAATGTAACCAATCTGATCCTGCAGAACAGCTATATTCTGGTGTTGGCAATCGGGATGGTGCTTGTGATCATCACTGGACATATCGACCTTTCAGTAGGCTCCGTAGCCGCTTTTATCGGGGCACTGTCAGCGATTATGATGGTGGATATGCATATGAACCCGGTGCTGGCGGTTATTCTTTCGCTGCTGATGGGGGCACTGGTTGGAGCCTGGCAGGGCTTCTGGGTCGCCTATATCAAAATTCCTGCGTTTATCGTAACACTGGCGGGGATGCTGCTGTTCAGGGGGCTGACGATGATTGTGCTCAATGGCCAGTCCATTGCGCCTTTCCCCAAAACTTTTCAAAAGATCAGCTCGGGGTTCATCCCGGATTTCTTTGGCGGCAGCTCGCTGAATGTCCTGACACTAGTTGTGGGAGTTGTACTTTCCGTGCTGGTCGTGTACCAGGAGTTCCGGAACCGGAAAATCTCTATAAAATACGGCTTTGAGCAAACCTCTGTCTGGCTGTCCGTTGCCAAGGCTGCAGCGCTTGTGATTGTCATTAACCTGTTCTCCTATGTCATTGCCCAATATAACGGGATTCCGAACATTCTGGTGATCTTGATGGTGTTGATCGTCATCTATTCCTTCGTTATGAATCATATGACGATGGGACGGCATATCTATGCTCTTGGTGGCAATGAGAAGGCAGCCAGTCTCTCCGGTGTCAAAACTAAACGTGTCACCTTCTGGGTATTCGTCAATATGGGCGTGCTTGCAGCCCTGTCCGGTCTGGTGTTTGCAGCACGTCTGAATTCGGCGACACCAAAAGCCGGCACCAACTTCGAGCTGGACGCCATCGCGGCCTGCTTCATCGGAGGAGCATCTGCTTCAGGCGGGATAGGAACAGTGGTGGGCGCCATTATCGGCGGCCTGGTCATGGGCGTTATGAACAACGGTATGTCACTCATCGGCCTCGGCGTCGATTGGCAGCAGGGCATTAAGGGTCTAGTGCTGCTGCTGGCAGTAGGCTTTGATATTTACAATAAATCGAAGACCTCATAAGCGAAGCGGGCAGACTTGATAGAAAGAAAAGAATAGGGGAACCGTTCCTGGTATTCCAAGGGAGGGTTCTTTTTTTTATCGGGTAGTTAAAATTGGAAGTACTTTCTTAGTAAAAAGCTTACACCTCTGCTATAATGTTCTCAGTACACGGTTGGAAAGAGGACAGTTCCATGATCATTCATCGAAGAAGTCATAGTTATCCCTTAATCATTCAACTGGAGGCTTCAGATGCAGATTCTCGCGATGGTGACCATGCTGATTGATCATATCGGCTACATTTTTTTTCCGGGGGAGATGGCCTGGAGATATGTGGGGAGAATTGCTTTTCCAATATACTGCTACGCGCTGGTGCAAGGGCATATACATACATCATCAAGACCCCGTTATTTGCGCCGGCTGCTGTGGATTGCGCTGTTCGCTCAGATTCCCTATAATCTGGCGCTTGATCCGGGCGGGTGGAATGTCGTATTTACCTTGCTGCTGTCTGCGGCAGTGTTGTTTATTCTGGATAAGCTGCCAAACCTCTGGTACGGCATTCCTGTAGTGATTCTTGCTTTTGTTCTCATGGACCGGCTGCCGCTGGATTATAACGCCTATGGTCTGCTGCTGGTGCTGATCTTCCGTTATGCCCGTTCCTACTGGCTGATTCTGGCCCATTTCGTGTTGAATGGCGTGTATCTGTTCTATTATGGCTGGCGGGTGCAAATGTTCAGCGTCGTGCCTACCATTCTCATAGTAACGGCCCCTGGTTTCTGGAGGCTTCTGGAGAACAAACGGTTGCCGCGCTGGATTTGGTGGTCATTTTATCCGGCCCATCTGGCTTTGCTTGCTCTAGTGAAGATTCTGTTTTTTCAGGAATGGGTATTTATAGAATGGCGGAGTCTGTTTACAATATAATCCTGTTACCGGATACACCCTATATCACCCGATCCTCCCTCTTTAGAGTTGATGGATATAGATTGCAAATATAACTAGAGGAGACATGCTATGAAGAAAATGAAAGCAAGAACCAAATGGTTACTCCCGATTCTCGCAGTGCTGCTGATTCTGGCGGGTTGCCAGAATGTGGCAGGATTTGATGTCAACAAGGCGCTTCTGGGAGATCTGGATGTAAAATCTTCTGAATCCAGCACCACCTTGTCACTGAAGGCAGTGCCTGCCGCAGGAATTAGCGCGGAAGATAAAGAAATGGTAGATCTCATCAATTCTTTCTCCTTGAACCTTAGCAGCATGAAGCTTCAGGACAATGGCAACGTATCTGCGGCCGGAGTTGTAGGCTATAAGCAATTATCTATTCCTTTTACATTCTTTATGGATAAAGAGGCTGTTGTCTTTACCGCAGAAGGTGCCAAACAGCCATTCTACTACCCGATTAAAGGGTATGAGGAATCCATGGGCATTCAAGGGCTTGACCAGAACAAGGCACAGGAGATTTCCAAGCTGTTGACCTCGTTCGTGGTGAAGAATCTGCCGAATCCCGGCGCGATTAGCGTAGCCTCTGTAAATGAATCTGTATATGGTGAACAGCTGAATTTAACTAAGCTACATACGGAGATTACCGGCGACGAGATGCCGGCGCTTGTGAAGAGCTTCCTGAAATCCATTTCCAAGGATACTGAGGGCTTTACCAATTTCATCAGCGGTCTCTATGATTATCTGTACCCGCTCCTGGAAGCGAATGGTGTAGGCGCAGATGAACTCAGCGATCTGGGTCTGGGTGAAATTCCTCTGGAAAACAAGGAAGGTGTAGTGACTGTGGCGCATGATGCGGCCAAATTGGCTGTAGATGCACTTCTGCTTGTCTATGATAAACAGTTGGATAATCTTTATGCTTCAACACCGGAACTGAAAACCATCCTCAGCAAAGAGACCAAGCTGAATATCGATATGTTTGTGGATAGCGGATTCCATGTGCGCAAGCAGAATATCAATCTCTTCGTCGCATTGCCGGCAAGTAGGGACCTGCCTCTTCAGAGCATTTCCCTCAAAATGGATACGCAAACCTGGAATGTGAATGGTGCAGTAACTGCTAATCCGATCTCGACAAAGGGAGCGTTGGATTTGTCTTCTGCCGAGCTTACTCCGGGGCAGACACTCCGAAGCTTTGAACCAGGTTCAGATGTATATAACATGCTCAAGAATGATTTGAATATCACTGCGAAATCTCTGATGATTGCACCGGATGATGATTACTATTATCCGATTGTTGAAGGAAACACCACTTATGTGCCACTGCGGTATCTGGCAGAAGATATGGATGCTGTAGTCGAGTGGGATGGGGCTAACCGCGCCATCAATGTTACCGATGACGTCTACGGAGATAAGCTGGTATTCAAAATCGGCTCTGACAAGGTTCTGATCAACGGAAAGACAGTGAAGCTTGCCCAGCCGGTATTCGTGGACGAATACGGTGATGCTTATGTACCGCTTCGTCTGCTGGCAGAAGCGCTTCATGCCAAGGTAGAAAAAGATGAAGATGGTTACATCTACATTGACCGTCCGTAAACAAACATTAACAACAAAAAGCCGGAATCTCTTATACAAGAGGTTCCGGTTTTTTGTTGTGCCACGCCGTGATGTTTCAATTACTCAATGATTTGGGTTGGGTCAATACCATGTCAAGCGAGACATTGCTGAGTACTTTATCCTCAGCCATACTCTGTATATAACCGGACATGAAGCCGCCATCCATGCCCATCCACAGTTTATAACCCGGCATGGACTTGATCTCATCCAAAGCATTGGCAGCAGTTCCGGCGAAATAATTCACGTTCAGCCGGGCCATCACTTTAGCCATCGATTGTTTTTCACTTTCGCTGAAGGTGGAGTCTTTGAGGCGGGCCATCGCCTTGTTATACGATTGCCGGGCGAATACCCCCTCGGCGTAGCTTTTAAAGGCCAGTAAATGGGGATCGGTATTTCCATTAGCCTTGGCCCAGCCTTCAACATCTACTGCTGCAGTGTGATAGGTTACAGCCCTGGTTACAGGATCAAAGCTCATTGCACCATATTGATGCGGGTTCACGGCCATGGCACTGGTAGCAATATCATAGACTGGAGTGTCTCTGGAGTCAGTCGTACCGTCTGGATCGCGTGCGATATCCTGCATGTGGATATGCCCGGACAATACCAGATTAAGCCCGTCCTTACGAAGTGTCTTCATGGTTTCCTGACTGTTGTTAAGCTTGAATCCCGACACAGACATGGAGGTATGGCTGAGAAGGTTATGATGCATCACCGTAATGATCGAGGCCTGTTTCTCAGCTGCCAGCTTCGCGCATTCATCCATCCAGGAGAGGGTAGAAGGGAGGATGCGGCCGTCCGTCTGGGGAAATCCGTAGCTTTCATTGTTGGCATATTGGCTGCTGTCGATCATCAGTAGATATAGCCCCGGTGCCGCTTGAACGAGGTAGCTTAGGCTGTCCTTGTCACGGGAGATTGCTTCACTATAGCCAAAATCAGAATACAGCTCTGTAAAATCCCCCGGAGTGATATGCTCCGCAACGATCTGTTTGTCCGCTTTGAACGATCTCGCCCAGGGATTATTCAAGTCGTGATTACCAGGAATGACATAGACATCGGTGCCTGATGCTTCCACACGTTTCAACTTCTCCGCCAGCTTCTTATGGCTGCTTGCTTCCCCGTTATTGGTAAGATCACCACTAAGAATCAAAAATTCCGGCTTCTTCTGCTGCGCGTCATAGACGAGGGCTTCCATTAGTTCATCGCTATAAGGCAGGATTTTCCCGTCTCCGCCGTTCACGTAGGCCTGAAAGGCTTCTCCGCCATCCTGAAGGTCCTTATCGAGATAATGGGTATCTGTAGCCACCCAGAACGATACAGGGTCTGTTGCGTTCTCAGCAGCAGCTACGCTGGATTCCGCAGCATTCCCTAATGGCAATGGAGTGTCTTTACAGCTCGCGAGAATGAAGCTGGCAGCCATGAGCATGGTAAGTGTATATAGATTTGTTTTTTTTGAAGAAAATATCCGTTTATTGTTGTGGATTTTCATTATATCAATCAACCTTCCTTCTGCACTTTTGCTGAATTATTGTAGCCTATTTGGTGCAGAATTGTATATCGAAAAGTGAGTAACTGTTACTTAATCTTCAGATTGGAGTATAGAAAGTAGGGGAGCGCGCATAATTTTGCACAAGAACTGCGACAATAAGGGGTGGCATGAAGAATCAGGCAAAAGGAAAAAGTTGTGAATGGGTATTGTTTTTTCGGAATTAAAGTGTTAAGATTTAAAAAAGTAAGTAACTAAATAAATGGAGGTATTTATATCATGTCTAAGAACTTTTTTGAAGCAGTAAAAGGCAGACGATCCATCTATGCAATCAGCAAAGAATCCCCGATTTCCGATGCACAGATTCAAGAGATTGTAGAAGCGGCCGTTCTACATAGCCCAACTTCTTTTAACTCCCAGAGCTCAAGAGCGGTAGTACTGCTTGGAGATAAGCACGATAAGGTGTGGGATATTACAGCGGATACCCTGCGCAAAATTGTACCAACAGAACAATTTGAAGGTACTGCACAGAAATTGTCCTCTTTCAAAGCTGGCTACGGTACAGTATTGTTCTTTGAAGATCAGGCAGTAGTGAAGCATCTGCAAGAGAACTTTGCCCTTTACGCTGAGAATTTCCCGATTTGGTCAAACCAGTCCTCCGGAATTCTACAATTCGTAGTTTGGACTGCATTTGCTGATGCAGGTCTTGGAGCTTCCTTGCAGCACTATAACCCTTTAATTGATGATGAAGTAAAAGCAACCTTTGATATTCCGGCAGACTGGAAGCTTATTGCTCAAATGCCTTTCGGTAAAACCGTTAACGCACCGGGTGAAAAAGAATTCCAGCCGATTGAAGAGCGCGTAAAAGTAATTAAATAAGGGAATGTAACTTGAAGAACCAGTAACACTTATCAGTTTGTACGAATTGAAAAAAAGAGGACGGCGGAAGCGCCTGTCCTCTTTTTGAAGTGGTTCTAGTTCGGCTATACGGGAGTAATTCCCCTTACTTTGTAGTCGGAGCTTCTGTTGCAGGAGCTGCGCTGGCATCAGGAGCCGCGCTTGTAGCAGGAGATGCGGATGCTTTAGCTTTGGCATCAGTCAGTGTATTCGTAATCTTGGCAGCTGCAGTCAGATCCTGAAGCCAAGTGGAAGACATTTCGGATACCTTTTTAGCTTTTAGGGTTTTGGTGATTTCTTCTTTCTTCTCGGCAAGCGTGTATTCATGAGCTTCTTTACGGTCAGTTACTTTAATAACATGGTAGCCGTATTGAGTTTTGACAGCGCCGCTGGTTTCACCAACCTTGAGCTTGAAGGCAGCATCTGCGAATTCAGCGACCATATCGCCTTTCTTGAAGAAGTTAAGATCGCCGCCTTTATCCTTGGAGCCAGTATCAGCTGATTTCTCTTTCGCGAGTGTGGCAAAATCCGCGCCATCTTTCAGCTGTTTCACAATGGCATCCGCTTCTTCTTTGGTTTTTACTAGAATATGGGAAGCCCGGACTTGTTCTTCCTGGTTAAAGGAAGCTTTATTTTCATTGTAGTATTTGGAAATTTCATCATCAGTGACAGTTACTTTAGGCTCAACCAGCTTGCGGATTTTAACTTGCAGCGGCATTTGCTTTTTCAGATCGTCCAGCGTCATCGAACTTTGCTGCAAAGCGTTCTTGAGTCCCTCTTCACCACCGAACTGTGTCTTCAGGTCTTCAATCTCAGCAGTGATGTCGGCATCGGTAACTGTAATGTTAGCCTTTTTGGCCTCCTGGTCAACAAGCGTGGTGGTGATCAGGTTCTGCAGAGTGGCTGCCCCGCCGGCTTCAACCAGCTTGTCGTAGAGCTCAGCTTTGGAAATATCGGTACCATTGACGGATGCAACAGCTACTTTGCTGTCATCCTTCTGGAATGGCTGCACGATGAGAACAACAATAAGGGCTGCAGCGAGGACAAGCGATGCGATCATCCAGCCCTTGCCGCCTTTAGCAGATGGGGTGGAAGGAGGTGTTCCATCGCCGACTTTGTTCATAACCGGAACATTGGCAGCGCTGTCAGGTGCGTCCTTCTCTTCGAATACTTCTGCCGCTTCCTGCGCGCTTACGGGTTCCAATTCAGGAACTGAAGCGGATTCTTCTCCTAATCCTTCATTGATACCGGAAGTGCTGTTATCTTCCGTCGATCCATTGTTGTCCAGATGTTCATTCTCATTGAAATCCTTTTTGTCCATTATAATTAATGACTCCCTTCAATATAGGTGTTGCCTGTCTTTCTACAACTTTACCAGAAATCAGGATTCCAAACCTTAAGAAAGTATAAAAAAGCTGATTTACTTTTTAAGTTTCTCTTAAGATACAAGGAAAAAGCCGGAGCGTCATGGGTATCTCCATGCGTTTCCGGCTTTTGGTAGGCTCCGTATTTTTTTCCTGCGGCGGATATGTAACCGCTTAAGAGCTGAGGCTTTTCAGCAGATGGCGTATGCTTTCCTGTTTGCGTCTTGGCACGCGGACAGTCTTGGCGTACAGACCCATCTCTCCGAAATAAATACTGTCGTCTTCGATGGAGCTGATCTTGTTAAGATTGACGTAACAGCCCCCATACACATGGTAATAACTTGGATTAGATAACAAACGGTTAAGCTGCTCGGCAGTCATTCTCTTTTTAATATTATAGTTTCTGCCGTGAAAAATGACCAAATCATGGTCCCCGACCTTAAAGAACAGAATGTCCGTTTCCACCTCGAAGTCCTCATACACATTTCTGGCTTCCAGCAGGCTGCTCATTCATGTTCCCCCTTTATACAAAATTAAAACTCAATGTTAGCGCTTTCATTATAACATAACGTTTTACCCTTGAGAAGCCTTATTTTTAAAATGTTTTATGACATTTTTAGCTTGCGATTTGTCATAGACGCTGAAAAAATGTAAATTAATAAGATGGCTACAGTGAAATTGGGCTGTAATGGCCCACAATATGGATGAACCATTTGAGGAGGATTACCGAGATGAAAGACAATACTAGACTGCTGCTGTTTACCGGTTCCTACGCAAGCGCTGAAGAAAGCGGGGTTCAGGTATATGAATTGGATAGAGCAGCGGGAGGCACGCTTGCACTGGTGGATAAGGTACAGGGTATAACAAACCCGACCTTTGTTAATGTAAATGCTGCTGAAGGACGGCTGTATGCCATTGGAGAAAAGTTCAATGGAGAGGGGGGCAAGGAAGGGGAAGTGGTTTCTTTTTCCATTGACCCGCAGTCCGGCAAGCTCACCGAATTGGACCGCATTTCGACCATGCCAGCCACAGGCAGCAATCAAACCACAACTTGCCATATCTCAAGAGATTCTCAAAGTGAGTATATTATAGTGTGCAGCTATCACGGAGGACTGGTGGGACTGGTGACTCTGGATCAGCAAAGTCTGCCGGTCCGGCTGGAGGATACCGCAGTACATACGGGACAAGGAAAGATGCATGGGCAGGACAAGCCTCACCCGCATTCCGCAATCTTCAGTCCGGATGAGAAATTCCTGTTCGTTTCCGATCTTGGACTTGATGTGATTCGTAAGTACCAGATTAACCATGACACCCGGACGCTGGAAGCAAAAGGAGATACCCTACTTCATGATGGAGCCGGACCGCGTCATTTCGTTTTTCATCCGGACGGTAAATCCGCCTATGTTATCAATGAGTTGGATAGCACAGTTACTTCTTTTCTTTATGATAATACAGCCGGTACGCTTCAAACGGTTGCCACCATTTCTACACTGCCTGATGGCTACCCGTCTGCAGACAATAGCTGTGCCGAAATCGCTTTGTCCGCAGACGGACTCTATTTGTACGGATCAAACCGCGGGCATGACAGTATTGTGGTGTATGCCGTTGATCCTGCAACCGCCAGGCTTACACTGGTGGAGCATGTATCCACCCATGGCGGGCATCCCCGCCATTTCGCCCTAACCCCTGACGGCGCTTACCTGATCGCTGCGAATCGTGATGGCAATAATCTGGTTGTATTCAGCGTTGACCGTGTAAGCGGAAGACTTATCTTCACGGGCAATACAGCTGAGGTATCCAAACCGGTGTGTGTAAAACCTGCTTATTTCCCGGTGATGATATAACTCCCGGAGAACCCGGCTCTGTGACAAATACAAGGATGATGTACATGGTTAGTTCTTTAGATCCTTATATTTTAAGCAAAAGGAACACCGGAGCTGCTTGCTCCGGTGTTCCTTTTGAAAAGAAGGTTCCGTGGAAAAATATTTCTTATTTTAGCGAAACAGGCTTCAGCGGCACAATGGTGGAAACAGCCGATTTGAACAGTACATTCTGTCTACCGTCACCCTGGCCCTGCAAAGTGATGGTGTAAGCGTCATAGGAGGTTACATATCCTTGCATTTTAACTCCATTGGTTGTAAAGATTGTCACGGGAACCTTGGTTGAAATGCACTGGTTCAACAAACGTTCCTGTAATTTCAGAGTTTCCACTTCGGCAGCACTCCATCTTTTTTTGAATTGTTTTCCAGGACATTATACCACGGGTAAGACCTTCACTGGAAATGGGAATGCTAAGCTTTAGATTAGACAAGGGGGTAGTTATGCTGCAATTTCTATACGGATCCAGAGGTTTTCGGGGTTTTTTATGGTTTCTGCTAGCTTTTGCTGTGATCGCTGTGTTTGTGAAGCTGGACAGGATCTCAGGTTTTGATATCTCGATTATACATGCTGTACAATCAGCGGAGATCCCGGTGCTCACTTCGCTTGCCAAAGGATTATCCCTGGTGGGCTCCTCAAAAATTGCAATCGGTATTTCGCTGCTGACCATGATGCTGTTGTTTTTTGTACTGAAGCATAGGATGGAATTGCTTTTGTTCCTCGTAGTCGGCTTAGGCTCACAGATGCTGAACACCTGGATGAAACTTTGGTTTCACCGGGAGCGCCCGAACATCCACCGGTTAATTGAACAAGCGGGATACAGCTTCCCGAGCGGACACTCTATGGCGGCGTTTTCACTCTATGGTGTGCTTGCGTACCTGCTATGGAAGCATATGAGGGGCGGAACCGAGCAGGTACTGTTGATTCTGTTCACTGTACTTATAACTGGAGGTATTGGCTGGAGCCGTGTCTATTTGGGCGTGCACTACCCAAGCGATGTTATTGGAGGATATGCTGCCAGCGGGGCTTGGCTGATGTTGTGCATTACCTGTTTTGAGGCGTTCCGGAATTCACGGAAGCAGAGGCAGCAGCACCGATGAAAAATGCGGATTCCCATTAACGCTCACCTGGGAATCCGCATTTGGCGGCATGACCGCTTTTACCAGTTATCCTTGGCTCGCAATGAGTTTCAGGGCTTTTTAGACTCCTGAAAATGAGCGGTGCGACTGATACTCAGCTTCAGTAGTGCCGGTAAGCTGGCTTTCAGCTTATTCGCCTCTTCCCGGGTTACCTGGCCGTTTGTAATCGAAGCTTCCAGCTTCAGGCTTGCCGCTTCACTTAGCTTTTGGATATATTGATCCTCGGTCCATCCTTTTTTCTCCCGGGCTAGAGCATACAGGGTTTTTCCCGCTCTCAGGCTGCGGATTAACTCGGCACGGTCCATCTCCAGTAACTTGGATGTCTCATTGATGATGAAATGTCCGCCTCCGGCTCTGAAACCTTTGTCCATATGCGGGGCATGGGGATGCGGTTGTGCTTTCTCAGCATGAACCGCCGAATCCGGTGTAGCGGAGGGAGTTCTTCCGGTTGTATTTTCGGCAAAAGCGGCGGCCGGAACCAAGCAGAGGAGTAGCGCTGCTGTGAAAGCTGTGATTTTTTTGACATTCTTGCTCATGGTTTCACCTCGGCTGTTATTTGTGGGACTGCTGTAACCAGTATTCCCCGAATGCTGAAAGAATCCTGAAGGCTGCCTTAAGACATACTAAAATTCGCCAGCCTGCATCCTGGGTAATAATGTCTGTACTAATAGAGATGAACCAAAGCGGATCAGGATATACATATTTGTACGTAGTGATATCGATGAAGTAACGCTTACAAAACTTTAGCGTATGCTTTCGAAGCGAGTTTTGACGTAGTGATATCGATGAAGTAAGCTCACAAAACTTTAGGAGGGATGGATTTGGCTTTTGGCGCCCGCATACTCAAAACCGGATTGGCAGTAACACTTGCCCTCTATCTGTCCGCTCTATTGCACTTCACTTCCCCCGTGGGCGCGGCGATTGCAGCGATATTCGCCATGCAACCCTCCATCTACAGATCCTGGCGGTACTTTCTGGATCAGATTCAGACGAGTACTATGGGGGCGGTTCTGGCGCTGCTGGGTGGAATGCTGCTGTCCAACGAACCGATTGCTGTCGGTCTGGTATGTATTCTCGTGATTATGATCAGTATGAAAATGAACCGGGCCGATACGATCGGTCTGACCCTGGTAACTGTAATCTCAGTCATGGAGGCCTCGGGGCAGTGGGATTTTGCCTTAACCCGTTTTTTGCTCACGCTGACCGGTATTATTTCAGCATTCATTATTAATATCGCTGTATTTCCTCCGCAGCCGCGGAAGCAGTATATCCAGCAGATTGAAAATGTATTCGGCAGCTTGTCGCTGCTGCTGCGGACGGCGGTGTCTCATGAAATGAAGGAGAGCGTCTTCCGCGATGAGAAAAATGCGCTGGAAGGCTCGATCCGGTCACTAGCCGACAAATACACTTTGTTTGAGGAGGAGCAAAAGCAGCTTCGCAGGGCTAAATACAGCCAGACCCGGCAAATGGTCGTCTACAAGAATCTGCTGGCTTCACTGCAGAAAGGGTTTGAGGTGCTGGAGGCGGTGGAACGGCATTATTTTCAGGCCGAACGTACAGAGCTTACAGATGAGTTATTCGACCATCATTTGGAGCAGCTGATCAAGTACCATGAGACAATTTTGCTCAAATTCGAAGACAAACTAAAGCCGGGAGCGACCGATATTGCCCCGCTCGGCGGGGATAACGACCGTTTCCTGCAAGCAGCCATCAACGGCTATGATGCCCGGAAAAACGGACAGCTGAGATTGTCTGTTGTGGCAGCAGCGATCTATGACTATGGGTACCAGTTGGAGCGTCTGGATAAAGTGGCGGACCAGATCAACCGGCTTTCAGGGGATGAAAAGGAATAGTTCGCCATTCCGCATGGATATGCCTATGTTGACCACCCATCTGATAATGGAGCATACTTTATAGTGTTCAGCATGTAAGGTTAACTAGTCTAGACAGAGCAAAAAGATCCGGCCCCTAGTGGGACCGGATCATCAAAGACTTGATTAAGTGTGATGCAGTTGATACAATAAAAAGATATGGGAAAATCGTTTGCGATAAAACATAAATGCGCAACTTAATTATAACATGGGTAAGGGTGAATGTCAACCTTCCAAAGGGGATGAATTGCAATGGAGAAACATGATAGTGAATGGAAAGAAGAGCAGGAAAGGGTTAACGGGATTACGAAGCTGTTGTCAGCCCATATCCGGCGGTTATCCGAGGAACTCGGACTTCATCGCAGTGATGTCGTCGATATGCGTAAGGACTTCTGGGAAGAGGTTACGGTGAATTTCAGCAGCCCGGATGACCTCGGGGAAACCTCAACAAGTCTGCGGCAGCAGGCCCAAATTCTGAACGAACGTGAGCGCCATCATCTACAGTCAAGCAAAGCGCTTAAAAAATATAGAAAGCTGGTTGTATCTCCCTATTTCGGCCGGATTGATTTCAAGGAGACACCTGAAGCCGGGACAGAGCAGATTTATCTGGGCATCGGCTCACTTATGGAGGATAACGGCACTTTCCTGATTTACGACTGGCGCGCACCCATCTCCAGCCTTTACTATGACGGGGCTCCCGGGCCGGCAGCCTATGAAACGCCAGGCGGGCTAATCTCCGGAACGATGGAGTTGAAGCGCCAGTTCGTCATCGATGACGGTACGATAGAAGTCATGTTTGATACAGGTGTAACCATCGGCGACGAGCTGCTTCAGCAGGTACTCAGCCACAGTGCTGACGACCGGATGAAGAGTATCGTAGCGACGATTCAGAAGGAGCAGAATGCCATCATCCGCAATGACCGGAGCCGGATGCTGGTCGTTCAAGGGGCAGCGGGCAGCGGTAAAACCTCAGCCGCATTACAGCGCGTAGCCTATCTGCTCTATAAATACCGTGAAGTACTGCAGGCAGACCAAATGCTGCTCTTCTCGCCCAATCCGCTTTTTAACAGCTATGTCTCCACTGTGCTCCCGGAACTGGGTGAAGAAAACATGCAGCAGACCACCTTCCAAATGTACCTGGAGCACCGGCTGGGCCAGGAGTTTGAGCTGGAGGACGTCTTCAATCAGACAGAAAGCCTGCTGAATGCCCCTGAAGGACCAGAGGCGGCCACTCGAAGAGCGGGAATCGCCTATAAATCCTCTGTGACCTTTCTGGATGTGATCCGGCGTTATGTCAATCTTCTGGAGCATGAAGGGATGCTGTTTAAGCCGCTTGTATTTCAAGGCCGGGCAGTTGTGAGCAAGGAAGAGATGGAGCGCAAGTTCTACAGCTTTGATTCCAGCATTAAACTGGCGAACCGTATCGATCTTATGACAGGCTGGCTGCTCAAAAAAATCGCTGCGTTCAGTGTGGAAGAACGGGAGTCGCAATGGGTAGAGGATCAGATTGAGTTAATGGATTCCAGCGACTATCAGCGGGCCTACAATATGCTTCGCCGCAAGGGCGGCGGCCAGAATGACAGCTTTGATGATTTCGATATGGAGAAAACCTCGCTCGCCAGATTCATCGTCAGTCAGCGTCTGAAGCCGCTACGCGGCTGGACCAAACGCGGAAGATTCGTAGATGTGAAGGGGCTGTACAGCCTGCTTTTTGCAGACCGTGGATTAATGGAGCGTCTGAGCAGCAGTCAGAAGCTTCCTGATGTCTGGGACAACATCTGCCGGCAGACGATAACATCAATGCACCAGAACGAGCTTGCCTATGAAGATGCCACACCTTTTCTGTATCTGAAGGAACTGAGCCAGGGTTTCCGTACGAACACACTGATCCGCCATGTGATTGTAGATGAGGTGCAGGATTACTCTCCTTTCCAGCTGGAGTTCATGCGGCGACTGTTCCCGCGGGCCAAAATGACAGTGCTCGGCGATCTGAATCAGGCGATTTATGCCCAAGGTGAGGTACTGGGAGATCTGGGTGGACTGGTCAGCATCTATGGGGAGGAGAACACAGAGGTGATCTCATTGACCCGCAGCTACCGTTCCACCTATGAGATCGTTGAGTTTACGCGTTCGATGATTCCCGGAGGGGAAAAGATCGTTCCTTTCAACCGCCGGGGAGAATCACCACAGCTGACCGTTGTGGACAACGAGGAGGGGCTGCTGGCTTCAGTAGAACGGGATGTACTGAATCTGCATTCCATGGGCTATCATTATGTAGCGGTCATCTGCAAGACAGCGGAAGAGAGTGCCAAGGTTCATGCCGAGCTACAGGACAGACTTCCGGTAAGACTGGTTACAAAGGATACGCCCAATTTTCAAAGAGGAACACTGGTACTCCCCGCCTACCTGGCCAAAGGTGTAGAATTCGATGCCGTGATCATTTACGACGGCTCTGAAGCTAAATATGGCCGGGAAAGTGAACGCAAGCTGTTCTATACCGCATGTACCCGGGCGATGCATTTGCTGCATATCTACAGTCTGGGCCAGCCCAATCACTTCCTGCCTGCTGAGGTTCGTGAGTCTGTGACCGCCGGGGCTTCACAGAGCTAAACGCAGGAATACAAATACAGTGCAAAGACCGCCTCCAAAAATTGATATTTGGAAGGCGGTCTTTTTCTGAATATTCCTCAGAGTGGTCTTAAGTGTCCTCGGTGGAGCATCTATGGCAATACCTATTTGGCTGCTGGGTGGCTTATGGAAGGTTCTTGCGCAAAGCTCCTGCGTTTATAACGTGAAGTAAGGAGTATCACAGTATAGATCAACAGCAATAAAAGCGGGGCAAGGGTTGAATAACGGTACATGACAGCATAGCTGGTATACAGTGCAACCGAACCGAGAATTAGGGAGCCAAGTGCTACACCCAGATCCAGTGAGTTGAAGAACATACCGTTAGCCATCCCGCGCTGGCGGGGCTCTACCGATTGAATCATCCAGGTCTGCAGTGCAGGCTGCATCGAGCCAAACCCTATTCCATAACAAATTGCGGCCGGAAAAAGGGCGCCTGTTGAAGAAGCGAAAGAAAGCAGCAGCAATCCTGCGATAATGAATAGACTTCCCGGAATAAGCAGGGCTGGAGGACCGAAACGGTCATAGATTTTACCGGACAGAGGTCTTACAACCACAATGGCAACGGCATTGAACAGGAAGAAGTAAGCGATATGATCCAGATGGATTTCCGCACCAAATAAAGCCAAAAATCCCAGCAGGCCTCCATATGAGACGGCTAGCAGGAAATTAAGCACGCAGGGTACGAATAGTCTGCGGAAGGCTCCGCCCTTAAGTTCCGATACCGGTGCTCTTACCGGTTCCTTATGATGTGCAGGCAGCTTCGTGGTCAAACGGTAGCCGAGTGGCACAATCAGGGCCAGCACTGCTGCTGTGCAGATAAGCAGCGAACCGAAGCCGGGTCCCTGCAGCAGGCTGAGCCCGATCAGCGGGCCGACTGACATCGCCAGACTCGTAGAGAGGCCGAAATACCCCATACCTTCGCCCATTCGCCGGATCGGGATCACATCAGAGGCCATTGTCGGGAATGCGGTGCTGGCCATGCCGAAGCCAACCCCGAACAGCATCCGGAGGAGCAAGAGAGCAAGAATGCTTCCTGCCCAGTAGTAGCCAATCACCGCAGCAAGGGAAACAGCCAGTCCAAGGAAGATCAGCAGATTGCGGCCGCCCTTCTCCATAGCCTTTGCGGAGAAGAGGCGTGAGGCAATGGCGCTTAGTGCGAATAGACTGGTTACAAGACTGACTTGTACGGAAGAAGCGTGGAGTGTTCCTTCGGCATACGCAGGGAGGGTGGAGAGGGTCATTTGCAGACCCATGAACAACATTAAGTTACAGATTGTGAGAATAATAAAAGACGGGGTCCATAATCGCTCAGATGTATGATTCAAAACGGGTTTCTCCTATTCTTTAAGCGTATTTCCGGTGTTGTCATAGATCAGCTCCAGCATGGAGCGGAGGTCTTCCAGCTGCTCTGGGCGGAGTCCATTAACAGCTGTTGTAATCATCTGTTGCTCTAGAGAAACCGTTCGCTCAATCAATGACTTGCCTGTCTCAGTCGCATAGAGCTGGAAGGCACGCCGGTCGGTGGGGCTCATGGTCTTGTGTATGAACCCTTTCTTCTGCAGCAGTTCTACAATGCGGGCGGTAGTCGGCTGGTCCTTGGCGGCCGCAGTGGCAACCTCTTTCTGGTTAATGCCTTCACGGTTACAGATCATCAGCAGGATAGACCACTGCTCCGGAGTGATGTCATAAGGCTTAAGGACACGGGCAAATGCATTGGATATCCTCCGGTGTGTAGAGCCGAGAAGAAATCCGAGGAAATCTTGTGGTGAAGAAAAGGGCATGATTACTCATCCTTTCACAAATACTTGTCATAACAATTATATTCAAGACATCTATATATGTCAATGTACAACAAAAAAGCCTCTCCCCGCATCTGCGGAAAAAGGCTGGTAATGTATTGGTAATGGGTGCTTAGACTTGCGGAACTTTCTCCCAGTCTTTCAGGAAACGCTCGATACCGCTGTCGGTCAGTGGATGCTTCCAGAGAGAAGGCAGGAGGGAGCCCGGAATAGTTGCAATGTGCGCACCTGCAATTGCTGCCTGCTCCACATGTGCAATGTTGCGGATACTTGCAGCGATGATTTCCGACTGAAGTCCGTAGTTGGTCAGGATGGTCTTCAAATCCGAGATCAGCTTCATGCCGTCAACACCGATATCATCCAGACGTCCAACAAACGGGCTGATATAGGTTGCGCCGGCTTTGGCGGCCATCAGTCCCTGGGCTGCCGAGAAGATGAGGGTTACGTTCGTTTTAATGCCTTTTTTGGTTAATTCATAACAAGCTTCCAGACCATCTTCAGTCATCGGCAGCTTGATAACCACGTTAGGTGCCCATTCAGCGATTTCGTAAGCTTCCTTCAACATTTCTTCGGCTTTCAGACCGATGACCTCAGCGCTGACAGGGCCTGGTACAATCGCAACGATTTCTTTGATAACATCTTTGAACAGTCTGCCTTCTTTGGCGATAAGCGACGGATTTGTCGTTACGCCATCCACTAATCCGAGGCGGGTAATACGTTTGATTTCTTCAATATTTCCGGTATCCAAGAAAAATTTCATTTCGTGGTATCCTCCCTTGGTTTGATATGGATTGACAAACATTTTTGCACCACTTCATTATGAATCATGCTACTGGAAGATTCAACTGTTAATATGAATATTTCAAAATAACTTTATAGAATTCCAGGTAAAATGTTAATTCAGCGCGCTGTGCCCATTCCCTGACACGTTCGTCACGTGATAATATAGAAGCGGTGTTGCCCATATCGCCGAAAGGGCAGGTGTCAGATATGTTTATAGTATATGCAGGGGTTGTCGCCTTTCTTTTATTTGCTGCCGGAATCATTGCTTTCCAGAACAGCAGGCTGGTTGCCCAGCAGGAAGCGGATGAATCTGCAGGACGCATCAGCAGCTTAATGTATTCTGTCTATCATCAGTCCTTTTCATACAATGATGAGCGGCCGGAAGCGGTTCCTTTGTTTCAATTTAGCGTTCGTTCACTTCTGGAGGGGCAGCTTGCAGGCGGAGAAGTCGACAAGACGATAGCCCTGTGCCGGGTTCCTGCAGGAGGCGGGGAAATGGCACTCTCTGACGCTCAGAGCTGGATGCTGGGCAATATCCGGCAGTCTTCTCTGCGGGGCGAGCAGATCCAGGCGGATTCTTTTACGGACAACGCATTGAGCAATGGGGAGAAAGAGATGATCCTCCGTTTGGAATCGGCTGTGAAGGAGGAGACCGCAGATGCAAATCATCATTAACCATGTAGCCATTTCCACCCGGCAGGGTGACATTACCGCCTGGCAGGGAGACATGATTGTAAATGCTTCGAATTCGGGCCTTTTTGGCGGTGGTGGCGTGGACGGCGCGATTCACCGGGCTGGCGGACCGCAAATAGCTGAGGCATGTGCAGAGATCCGTCACAAGCAAGGCGGTATCCTTCCAGGTGAAGCTGCGGTGACCAATGCGGGAAATCTGCCTTTCCTGGGGATCATACATACGGTAGGGCCGATATGGAAAGGCGGAGCTGCGGGAGAAGCTGCAATTCTGGCCAAATGCTATTCGAGCAGTCTGGAGGCAGCCTGTAGACGGGGGGCGGTTAGTGTTGCTTTTCCCAACATCAGCACTGGGGTCTACACTTTCCCCAAAGTCCTGGCTTGCCAGATTGCGCTGAATTCTGTCATTGAGTATATACAGGAACGCGATTCCGGTGGACTGCCGCTGAAACGGATAGAATTCATCTGCTATGAGAAGGATAATGCCCAATTATACGAGGAAATGCTTCATGTCTTTGCCTGAATTGCGTTATCACGTTCCTGTGCTAATATGAAAATCACAAGCTGCAACTATATAGATAAAAGTACATTCCAATAGGATGAGAGTGAGGAATCATAAATGTGTTCTAATATTGGAGTGAACTTTGTTGTAGTTGATCCCGAGAATAAGGATTTGAGGGCGTTAATTGACCGTCTGGATGTTGAACTGAAATCAAGGTATCCGCATGAGACGATCTACGTAGTGGACTTCTCTGACCCCAAGGTGCGGGAAATGACCTTCGTGGTGGCATATGCCGGGGACAAGCCGGTAGGCTGCGGGGGCCTGCGTCCACTGGCTGAAGATTCTTCCAGTATGGAACTCAAGCGGTTCTATGTAGATCCGGATACCCGCCAGCAAGGGATAGCAAACCGTATGCTGCTGGATTTGGAACAAAGGGCTGCAGCAGCGGGCTGCAGAGAAATCCGGCTGGAGACAGGCATCAAGCAGCCGGAAGCCATTGCGCTGTATGAGAAGAACGGCTACCGGCCCATTGATTTGTTTGGACCCTATATTGGTGATCCTGACAGTCTTTGTTACGGCAAAATTTTGTCTTAATCCAAGTTTATGCGTGGTACTTGCCGGCCGGTGCATCCAGCACCCACTCCAGCATCAGGATCATATCCTCAACCCGGCTCAGCTGGGCATTCAGCGGTTCCCGCTGGGGGCTGCCATCCGGCAGCGGTGTCAGCCGGGATTCCACGGATCTTTTCTGCAGGGTCAATTCGTTAATTTTGGATTGGATCTGATGTTCGGTTCTCATGCTGGGAGCCTCCTGGCGGTGATGATTTGATGGTACTTCAAAACTATTATAACGGATACATGGGGGTATTAAAAATGAGTATCAATGTGAAGCAGCTAGCGGCAGAAAAGGCAGTAGAGTATGTAAAGGACGGAATGAAGGTCGGACTCGGAACAGGTTCTACAGCTTACTGGGCCATCCGGAAGCTCGGTGAGCGGGTAAAGGAAGGGCTGCAGATCACTGCCGTTGCCACTTCGGTTGCCTCAGAGAAACAGGCACGTGAGCTCGGGATCCCTCTGGTCGGTTTCGGCGATATCGGGAGTCTTGATCTCACCATCGACGGTGCGGATGAGCTGAACCATGATCTGGAGCTCATTAAGGGCGGCGGAGGTGCGCTGCTTCGTGAGAAGATCGTAGCCCGCAATAGTACACGGATGATTGTGGTGGCTGACGAGAGCAAAGCTGTTCATACGCTAGGTAAATTTCCATTGCCGGTGGAGATCGTTCCATTTGCCTGGGAGTGGACCGTGGCTGCGCTGGCCAAGCTGGGCTGCACACCAGAGCTCCGGCGGAGCGGGGATGCCCTGTACAAGACTGACAACGGAAATTACATTGCGGATTGCCGTTTCGGGTCTATTGCTTCAGCTGCTGAACTCGCGGATTCCCTTCAGAATATTACAGGGGTAGTGGAACATGGCCTCTTTATTGGCATCGCCGCTGTGGCGATTGTCGGCAAACCGGACGGGAGCATTGAAGTCATTGAGCGCGGGCAAGGCGAGTAACAAAGGTAAGCACAGCAGCACCGGCCAGAGCAGCAGGAAAAGGCACATGCCACCGCAAGCGGAGGGAATAGCCAAGGCGCTCCTCATGATTCTGTTTATTGGATATAGTGCCGCCCTGGTATACTGGATGTTCCTTGGATTTGGACGAACGGTTCACACCGACGGGCCTTTCCGGTATAACCTGGAGCTGTTTCGTACTATAAAGTTGTATTTTGATCTAGAGAACGGAGTTTCTGTGACAGGAAGGGTTATCAATATACTGGGCAATGTAATTGTATTTGCGCCATTTGGGTTTCTGCTGCCGTTGCTGAAGCGGAATTTGCACGCTGTCATTCGGCTGCTCGTGGTCTCGGCAGCGGGCATACTGCTCTTAGAAACCATGCAAATGCTGCTGCGCGCCGGCAGCTTCGATATTGATGATGTGCTGCTGAACCTTGTGGGAGTATTAAGCGGGTACATCTTGCTTCGGATTGTGTATTTTAGAAGAAAGTAAAAATGTAATCATAGGCTCTTATAGCAGGATTAGGTGAAAGTACGGAGAGGAGAACAAAACAAATGCTGATTAATTTGAAGCAGCGTATCGATACAGAAGAAGTAAAGGAGCTGCTGGCTTATGCTGTGATTGATGAACCGGATGCGCTCTGGCGTACAACGGTGGAATATGGTAGTAAGGCGGGTCTTCAGCTCTGCGGCTGGGAAGAGGAAGGATTGCTTGTAGGACTGGTAGGCTTTGAGGAGACCGAAGATGGTTCGCTGGAAATCCGTCATATTGCCGTGCTCCCGGAGAACCGGGGCAAAGGCTATGCGCGGGGAATCATTCTGGAGCTGCTGGCGGTCCGTAATCCGCGGTATCTGCTGGCTGAGACGGAGGATGAGATTGCCGCAGACTTTTACCGGAATCTAGGCTTTATGGTCTACAGTCTTGGGGAGAATCCCGCAGGTATTGAAATGTTCCGCTGTGTGTATGAAGTTGAAGAAGCTGAGGATGAGGAGTAATCCTGCGGACTGCATCCGTATTTTCCAAAATATAAGGATTTTATGTTTCATGCTGTTTAGGCAGCATGGGTGTAAGCCATTTCGCATATGAATTGCGGGGTGGCTTTTTTTTGCAGTATAAATCTTTTACGGGGACCTGATTCGTGATATTGACTTTTTAGGTTGCCAATCATATAGTTTTACTGTAAAACTATTCTATACACGAACTATTATCAGGGCTAGGAGGTTGGGATTTTGAAGCTTGAGGCGGAGCAATGGATTAACCGCTATGTGGATGCATATATGGTAGTGACCCGGCAGATCAACGCGCAAATTAGAGACAGTATGGCAGAAGGATTAACCAACGATCAATTTCTCATCATGCGTCTGATCAAGAGCCAGGATCTCTGTACTTCCACTTATTTAGCAGAAGCAGTAGCTGTGGGGAAGAGTTCCATCACTGCAATAATTAATAGACTGGTTGAAGCCGGATTTATTGACCGTACCCGGGATGAGAATGACCGCCGCCAAGTCTATTTGTCACTTACAAACACAGGAAGAGAAACCTATTCTACGGCTGAAAAGCAGGTACATGAGGTGATTTCCCCTTATTTCTCGCATTTTGAGGAACGGGATATTGAGAAATTCATCACTATGTTTGAAAAGCTGGCATTTTTGATGCAGGATACAGGAGGTAGAAACAATTGAAGACCATACTTAAAGCAAGATGGGCCATTATAGCCGTATGGCTCGCCGTGGCGGTTCTGTTATTTTTGACAGCTCCGGGCATGTCAGATCTGGTACGCGAGAAGGGGCAGATTTCCGTTCCGGACGGCTACTCCTCAACAAGGGCTTCAGAGATTATGAAGGAAGTAGCCGATGCCAAAGGCGGAGAGACGCTGCATCAGGTAGCGCTTGTCTTCAACAAACCCGGCGGACTTTCCGCTGAAGACACAGAGAGCATTAAGCAAGGCGTCGGGAAACTCGCCGCTCAAAAAGACTCGCTGAATATTGACTCCATCACCGACCCGTTTTCGCAGCCGGAATTGAAGGACACCCTGATTGCCAAAGACGGCAAAACGGTGATGACAGCGCTCATGGTAAGTGGCGGGGGGGAAGCCGTCAAGCAACTGCCGGATAAAGTGAATGCACTGCTAAGTGGTGTCAGCGCCGGTCACTACTTGACGAGCGAAGGACTGATTACAGAGGATACTATTGCCAGCTCGGAAGCAGGGCTGAAGAAATCGGAATACATCACCGTTATCTTCATTTTGCTGATTCTGTTTGTAGTCTTCCGTTCGTTTGTTGCACCATTTGTGCCGCTGCTGACTGTGGGGCTCAGTTATATTGTGTCTCAATCCATTGTAGCGTTTCTTGTGGACCGCTTTGATTTTCCATTATCGACCTTTACGCAGATATTCATGGTTGCCGTCATGTTCGGGATCGGGACGGATTACTGCATATTGCTGATCAGCCGCTTCAAGGAAGAGCTGGCTTCTGCTGAGGATACCAAAAGTGCAATTATTTCAACCTACCAAAAAGCAGGCGGCACAGTATTCTACTCCGGTCTTGCTGTATTCGTCGGCTTCCTGGCGATCGGACTGTCCAAGTTCGTGCTCTACCGTTCGGCGGTAGCGGTGGCCGTAGGAATCGCCGTGATGCTGCTGGCACTCGTGACAGTCGTCCCCTTCTTCATGGCAGTGCTTGGCAAAAGACTGTTCTGGCCGTCAAGCAGCAAGCTTGCGCACAGTGAGAGCCGGATTTGGGGGGCAGCAGGTTCCTTTTCACTTAAAAGACCTTGGGCAGCTTTGTTGATTGTAGCGGCGATCGTATTACCATTCCTGTTGACTTACACTGGCAAACTGTCCTTTAACAGCATGAATGAGATTGGTTCAAACTACGATTCGGTCAAGGGCTTTAACATTATTTCTGAGAGCTTCGGCCCCGGGGAATCTATGCCCGGCAAGATCGTTATTAAGAATGACGACCGTATGGACACCCCGGAATATATAGGGCTTGCGGAGAAAATTAGCCGTGAGCTGGAAAAGGTGGAAGGTGTCAAATCGGTACGCAGTATGTCGCGTCCGACCGGAGAACAGATCAATGACTTTTTGATTCCGACGCAGGTGGCAACTCTAACCGATGGTCTTAGCCAGAGCAATCAAGGACTGACCAAGATACAGTCGGGGCTGGAGAAAGCGAGTAAGCAGCTCAGTGACAATGAGCCGAAGCTGAATGAAGCTGTATCAGGAAGCGCGAAGCTGACACAAGGCACAGCCGCGCTGAGAAAAGGCATTGATGCTCTGGGAGACGGATTGTTGCGCATCGAAAACGGTATAAAGAGCGGCTCTTCGGGAGCCGGTGAGATCAAAGCCGGGCTGGCCCAGGCGGCAGCCAGTGCCAAGCAGTTAGCCGATGCCAATGCATCGCTGCTCGCGGGCTACAAGAAAATCGGGGCAGGACTGACGGCGCTGGATGGCGGACTTGGACAGCTCCAGACCCAGCTTCAAGGTGTGGCAAAGGCACTAGGCAGTTTGGGTGCATCTTTCACCGGTCTGGAAGCTGCTCATCCGGATCTCCTGCAGGATGTGAATTATCAGACGATCAAAGGCACTGTAACACAGACTGGTGCAGGAACAGCTCAGCTCGCAGAAGGCCTAGGCCAGATTACGGGGCAGTTGAAAGGAGCCGCAGCGGGCCTGAATGAGGCCAATACAGGATATGCCAAAGCGGCAGCCGGACAGACAGCGCTGGCACAGGGTCTCAATAAGCTCGTGGCCGGAATCAGCCAGCTGCAATCAGGGCTGAATCAGGCGGCAGCCGGACAAGGACAGATCGTGGATAAGATTCCTTCCATTACAAGCGGTCTGGATCAGCTTCAGGGTGGCCAGCAGCAACTGGCAGACGGCTTCGGCCAGCTTACAGGACAAATCAGCCAATTGACCGATGGGCTGAGCGACAGTGCGGACGGCCTGAAGCAGATTACAGGCGGACTTGATTCTGCACAGGATTACCTTAAGCAGATTCAAGATGCCAAGGATGATGAGCTGAGCGGGTTCTTAGTACCGGCTGAGGCGCTTAAGTCTGATGGCATGCGGCAGGTGTTTGATAATTATCTGTCTGGAGACCGTAAGGTGATGACACTGGATGTAGTGTTTGCTGCCAATCCATACAGTGCGAAGGCGATAGACAGTATGGGGGATGTTCAGGCAGCTGTAGACCGCGCCGTCATAGGTACAAAGCTGGAAAATGCTGAAACGGCCATCAGCGGAGTAACCAGTACCTATAGTGATTTGCAGAAAATTTCGAATGAGGATTATACACGGACGGTTGTCCTTATGCTAGGCGGTATCTTCATCATACTGGTAGTTTTGCTTCGTTCGATTATTATGCCGCTGTATCTGATTCTTTCACTAGTCATCACATACTTTACAGCGCTCGGGGTGACCGAGGCGATTTTTGTACATTTGCTGAATTATTCAGGAATCACCTGGACGACGCCATTCTTCAGCTTTGTGATGCTGATTGCGCTGGGTGTGGACTATAGCATTTTCCTCATGGCCCGATTCAATGAGAACAAAACCTGGGATGTACGTGAAGCGATCCTGCACGCAATGCGTAACATGGGTACAGTTATCCTGTCTGCGGTAGTGATTTTAGGCGGCACCTTCGCCTCGATGTACCCGTCAGGAGTACTGTCAATGATGCAGATTGCAACCGTAGTCCTGTCGGGTCTTGCCCTGTACGCGCTGGTGTTTCTGCCGTTCTTCGTACCGGTGATGGTACGGATGTTCGGCCGGGCCAACTGGTGGCCGTTCAGCGGGTCCGCTTCAGATGACAAACCCAAATCGCTGGATATGTAAAAACTTTATCTGAGTTGTAGTTTGAACTCCAAAAAAACCTCCGCTGCACATTACCTGTGCTGGCAGGAGGTTTTTTCGTTGATGTATGTAGCAGCTGAACTAACGCATTTTTGCGAAATAACTGCGCAGCGCCCATCTGCGTTCCTGGCGTTTTTTGTATTTGGGGAGCGAGCGGTAAATAGCTGTTGATTCGGCAAAAGCACGTTTGGCATCGTCAACTCTGCCCAGTGCCTTGTACATCGAACCTGCAAGATAATAGGCTTCGCTGGAGGAGGATTGGATCTCTTGAAACTGGGTTACATAGTGCAAGGCTTTGTCATGGTCGGTATTGCGGAAGGTTTCGGCGAGACGGAGATAAGGCTGTCCGTATTGGGCCTTGCGGTTGATCTCCAGGCCTTGCAGCATCTGAGCTTCGCCTTCGGGCAGGAGACCCAGCTTCAAATTTGCATAGCCGAGCTCAACCCAATATTCGGCAGATTGCTCGTAGCGGTCAGCGATTTGTACAAGCAGTTCCTTGGATTCACTGTAACGCTTGCGCTCAATCAGCAACCGTGCCAAATCGAACTTGGCTGACACATCATTGGGATTGAGTGAAATGGTCGTCCGCAGTCTGGACATTTGGCGGCTCCGGCGGAAGGGTTTGGAGATGCTTGGGAATATACCGACGTATCGGCGGTCCAGAAAATACAGGATAACGAGCAGAAGGATAAGTGCCAGAAAAGGGTTGCCCACCAGGCGGTACAGCAGCAAAAAACCAAGAATTTTAAACATGAATTCCCTCCGTTATATTGGTGTTTCCGAACTCATTTCTATAGAAGACTGCAGAGCAGGGTAATTATACCATATCAGCCTATATTTCTGATTGTAATTTTTTGAACAGAACGAGCACAACTTTTGCGGACTGGACTGCGTATATAGACTATATTATACAAAAGATACCAATCTGCTTGAGAAGAAAGGCAGGATTGCCATGAATATATTTTTCCGGAAAATCCGACTTTTAGGTATGCTATCAACAATTGCTGTAACTGCAGTAACTGGAGTATTTGGATTACCTTCTATTCACGTAACTGCCTCCGGTTCAACTTCAACTTCTGATTCGGCAGCAGTGGCAAACAGCACCGTTTCAGCAGCTTCCAAACTGCCAGGGATTCAACAAATCGTAGCATCTGCAGGGTTCTGGGGCGGAAGTTCATTTGCACTTGGCAAGGATGGTTCCGTATGGGTTTGGGGCAGCAATGTATATGGCCAATTCGCAAATGGCACTGCCGGGCCTCAGGGCTGGACCATAACTCCACACCGTATTGAGGCGCTGGACCATACCCGGCAGCTATTGATTGGATATGGATATTATCTGGCGCTGAGAGAAGAGGGAACGGTGACGGTGTGGGGGGCTTATGCCAAGGATGATAACATTTCGGTTAACCAGCAAAGTGAGGTTCAGCAGCCGCAGACAATACCCGGGTTAGCTGACGTCATTAAAATCACCTCCTGCTCAGGGGGCATGCTGGCTCTGAAGAAAGACGGCACATTAATGCAGTGGACAGCTCCGGACAGAACGGCTGCAGGCTATGCTGTAATTCCTCCGGCAAATCCCGTTAAGGGTATAAGCGGTGTAAAAGATATCGCAGGGGGTGCTTTTCAAGCGGCACTCAAGGATAATGGCACTCTGTGGGTGTGGCAATCGGCTTCAGGAGTAGCACCCGGCAAGGCGTTGCCTCTGTCGCCAACTCCAGTAAGTAATCTGTATCATGTGAAATCCATTGTGATGAATGGGGATAGCCTGCTTGCATTGACAGAAAGCGGGACGGTGTGGGGGAGCGTGGATGGCGACGTCCATGATCTATCCAAGCTAGTTGTGAAGAAAATGGCCGGATTAACCGGTATTGTCACCATAGATACAGGAAATGGCTTCAATGTTGTCCGCAGCAAGAAAGGAGAATATTGGCTGTGGTCATCTGGAACGGATTTGAACTCCTTACAAAAGGTTACTTCTCTTAACGGTCTGGCGAAGCTTAGTTTGGGGTTAGACGGGCTTGTTGGAGTGAAGAAGGATGGTACCGTCTGGACCTGGGGTAGAAACTATGCAACAGATCCCAGGCTGACGTTCACAACCCCTAAGCAAATCAAAGGTCTTCAGTCTCCGGTATCCATCACCTCAGGGGAGAATAGCAGATACGCGGTGCTCAAGGACGGAACTGCAGTAGCCTGGGGAACGAACATGTTCGGCCAGCTAGGCATCAGTGTGCTCGAATCACGGCCGTTCAGGCTGTCGCCGATTCTAAAGCCGATTACTCTAGTCATTAACGGAAAGCCTATGGAAGCCGAGCAGCCGCCGATCTATGTAAATGGAGGATTGATGCTGCCGGTCCGTGCCGTATCGGAGAGTCTGGGCTATACGGTTACTTGGGATGCAGGCACAAAGCTTACGAGAAACGGCAAGTCTCTGCTGATCCGGGAGAGCCAGATCCAGTTAGCTGGCGGAAAAAGTATGACAATGACCCCGCCTCCGGTAAAAGTCAGCTATACAGAGCTGGTCCCGGCCTCTGCACTGATCCATGCTCTTGGACTTTCGGTGACTTGGGAGGGGAAGAGTTCTATCCTCACTATACGGGAAGCTGACAATACGGATTGAACCGCCGGATAACCCATACGGGAACAGACTCGTTTCAGAGACAGTCAAGCTGACTGTAAGGCTAAATTGACAGTCAAAGCCTTAAGTCTTAAGCTGGGGTTGTATCTGCTGATTAGCACAGGGATTTTCTGTGTTCAGTCTGCACATCAGATCGTACTCTATCTATGGGAGAAGGATGATTCATGGAATCAGGATGGGCAACTGCCGGCTTACGTCCTTTGGGGCAATCCGCGTTATTGGTGTCACCGCTTGGACTGGGATGCTGGCAATTCAGCCGGGGCAAAGGCATTGTCGGGAAGTATTGGAGTAATCTGGAGGATGCGGATATTCTGGAAATTGTCCGGGTAAGTCTGGAAGGCGGCATGAATTGGGTTGATACTGCAGAGATTTATGGCGGCGGAAAATCGGAGGAAGCTCTGGCTCATGTGTTGGATCAGATGAAGAGGGAGAACAGCCCCCATGCCACGCCTCTGATTGCAACCAAATGGTGGCCGCTGTTCCGCACCGCTAATTCCATTACTTCCACGATTGATGAACGGCTTCGCTGCCTTGGCGGGCGGGATATCGATTTGTACCAGATTCATCAGCCCTTTTCCCTCTCTTCGATCGCCAGTGAGATGAAAGCGATGGCCGGTCTTGTGCAAGCTGGTAAGATCCGTAACATCGGGGTGAGCAACTATTCGGCGAAACAGATGACAGAGGCCCACCGGCTGCTCCGCCAATATGGCTTGAACCTTGTCTCCAACCAAGTGAAATACAATCTGCTGGACCGAAAAATAGACCGGAATGGAACGATGGCGGCGGCTAAAGAGCTTGGGATTTCGATTATCGCCTACTCCCCGCTGCAGCAAGGCATCCTGACCGGACGCTTCCACCAGGACCCTGCGCAGATCCAGGCAATATCACGTATGCGAAAATTGCAGTCCGGCCTGGATGACAAAGGGCTGGCCCGCAGTAAGCCATTAATAGAGAGCCTGAAGGGATTAGCTGAGAAGTATGGAGTGACTCCTGGTCAAATTGCCCTTAACTGGCTGATATATTACAACGGGGACACGGTAGTTGCTATTCCAGGGGCTTCCAAGGTCCGTCATGCACGGGAGAATATTGGAGCCATGAGCTTCCGTCTTGAGCAAGGCGAGCTTGATCATCTGAACGAAGTCTCCTGGTCAGCTCAGAAATAATGAACCTAAATGTGTATAGGCCTCTTACTATTGAAACTTGTTCAACCTCCATTCCGCTTAGCGGATACGGAGGTTTTTATTTTTTTTATCTTCATATGCAAAAAAACTGTTTAGGATTGGAAGGTACGGGTTAAATAAGGGATAAGATGATGCGCAGATACGCAAATATGGTCGAACCTATTCAAGGAGGTTGAACTTAAATGAGTATGACAGTACATAATCTTATGGCCTATAATCATCAATATTTCAGACCTCAACCTGTGGCTGATCCGAAGCCGCAAAGGTCGGATGACAAAACACTCAGCTTTCAGGATATTCTGAGCGAGAAAATGAAGGCGAATGGCGGGTTGAAGAAATAACTGTAGCAGTCCAGCAAACCTATAACGTTTAAAAAGATAGGGGCTGTCCCATAAGTAGAATTTTCTACGAGTGGGAAAGTTCATTTTAAAAAATCGTAAAACGAAAGAAGAGCAGTGATTCTTCCACTACTGGAGAATTGCTGCTCTTCGTTTTTGGTCTTTGGTTGCTTGCTCCAGCAGAGTGTAGGCGTAGACGATGATTTTCTGGAATATCTTCTTTCTGGTCCACTCTCCAAGCAAAGTTGGTCCATGGTATATTGAATGTACAAAAGAAACCTATCCTTGATTTAAAATGGTTGTGTGCACTTCCATTTTACCAAAGAAAGGTTTCTTTATTTATGATTTTAGAAGGATTGCAGATAGGGTTCCCACTTAAACAGCGGAGAGAACGGAATGATTGTGGAAAAGCGAAGCGTTCGCCTTGGTCTCCGGATTTTCACCGCTAAGGGGAATGAAAAAAATCTGGAGACCACAGCGATTGGAACAACGTTTCGTTCGCGGAGCGTCCTCACCTAGCGCAACCGTCTATCCAACTCTTGAAACAAAGAGCGTACCACCATTTCATGGCTTATGCGACAGCTCTTTTGTGCATAATCAAATGTGAATTTGTTAAAGCGGCTAAGGTCTAACCTCAAAGAACTGGCAGCTCCTGCGGGAATAATAGGTTAAGTCGCTGACCCGGGATTGAATCACAACATCCGAATCGGTGAAGCGGACGACGGTCGCTCCGGAATTCACCAGATGGTCATCCTCGAAGACCCGAACCGGCAGTTTGCGGTCAACGGCTTCCTGAAGATCGTTGTCGGTCAGCAAAGGGCGGTTGATAGGCATGATAATACTCTCCTTTTGTAAAATATAAGGATCTGGATGGGGGAAGGATGGAAATAAAAATAGTATACCTGTGTGCAGCACATAAATCCAGAGTGAGCACAAAGGTGAATAACCACTATCGTAAATATTTCCACCATAAATCGGAAGTTTGCCTCCTCAAAAAACCGGATTGCCTACTGTACACTAAATCTTGTAAGAGAAACCTTTGAAAGGGGTACAGAGGAATGAGAAAAGCAAAGCACCTGGCAGTGTCACTTGCCGCCGTTCTGCTAGTAGGTTCACTGGCAGGATGCGGAGGGAACAACAAAGCCGGGAACGACACCAAAAAAGAAAATGCAGGTAACAACGCGGCAAGTACAAATGCTCCGGCAACCGAAAAGGCTGCAGATCCTGCTGAAAAAATTGAGCTCTCCTTCTGGACGCTTGGCAATGTCAACTATGAAGAGCTGGCGAACCAATACACGAAGGATCATCCGAACATTACCATTAAGGTTCAGAACACCGGTGACCAGACCGCTCACCACAACAACCTGACGACAGCATTGTCTGCGGGTTCGGGAGCACCTGATATTTTTCAACTTGAAATCGGTTTCATGGAACGTTTCCTGGGGGCTCAGGATAAATTCTACAACTTGAACGATTATGGTGCGAAGGATATTCAAGCCAATTATCTGGACTGGAAATGGAAACAAGCCTCTTCTGTGGATGGCAGCTTCCAATTGGGTCTTCCAACAGATATCGGACCTACCGTTGTATACTACCGCACGGACTTGGCTAAGGCTGCCGGGTTACCGGATGATCCTGACGGCTTCGGCGCTGCTATTGATACCTGGGATAAATTCGCTACGGTAGCTAAAGCGTTCAAAGACAAAACCGGCAAGCCGTTTGTGGATCTGACGGATCTGACTTATAACGCTCTGCGCGATCAGTCCGCTGACGAAATTTACTTCAGCAAAGCTGACGGCAAATTCATCGGCGACACGAATCCGCAGGTGAAGAAAGCTTATGATTTCACGGTTAAGGGCATTCAGGAAGGTTGGATCAGCAATGTAATGCTGTGGTCCCCTGAGTGGGGTCAAGGTATGAGTGACGGTTCCTTTGCAGTGGTTATGGGACCTGCATGGATGGCTGGCAACATTAAGAGCAACGCACCGGATTCCTCCGGCAAATGGAAAATCGCCCAGCTTCCTGAAGGCGCAGGCAACTGGGGCGGATCGTTCATCACCCTGCCAAAGGAAGGCAAGCATCCTAAGGAAGCTTATGACTTTATCCAATGGCTGGTCAATAAAGACAACCAGCTCGAATCGTTCAAGACCAAGGGTCTGATGCCTTCCATTCCTGCACTCTATGAAGATCCTGCATTTAAGGACTTCAAGGATGATTTCTTTGGCGGCCAGCAGACTGCGGTTGAATTCGGTAAATCAGCAAACCGCGTAAAACCTGTCTACTACGGTCCTCTGCATGACCAGACCGATACGTTCTTCAAGAACGCCCTGAAAAACGTGCTGGAGAAGAAAGCTGATCCGGCCAAAGAGTGGGATGAAGCTGTGAAACAGGCGAAGACTCTGGCAGAACGCGGCTAAGTCTTTCAATGAAGTTGTCATGACTGTCCGGATTCATGGGGTGCAGTATCCTCCTTGAATCCGGATTTAAAAACGTTATATTCCCTGGAGGTGTGACATGGCTGAGCCCGTACTCGCGAGTCCACATGCCGAGAGCAAACGCCCTTTTTTAACTGAACAAAGACGGAGCCGCATTACTGCATATACCTTTATTTCTCCTTTCTTTATTCTGTTCTCGATATTTGGACTGTACCCGATCTTTTTCACGATTTATTTATCCTTTTTCAAGTGGGATGCACTGGGTCCCATGAAGTATGTCGGCATGAAAAACTATGATCTGGTGACGAGCGACCCCACCTTCTGGATCTCTTTCACCAACACGCTCATTATGGGACTTATGGGAACAGTGCCGCAGATTATTCTGGCGCTGCTGCTGGCCGTACTCCTGCATTCAGGGATGACCCGGTTCAAAAAAACATTCCGCATTCTCTATTTTATGCCGAACATCACTTCTATCGTTGCCGTTACGCTGGTATTCAGCACACTGTTCGGCAATAACGGGATGATCAACTGGATGCTGAATGGACTGGGCTTAGACAGCGTAGCCTTCAACTCCGGGTGGTGGGGCGTCAAAATTGCCATTTCCTCGATGGTCATGTGGCGCTGGACGGGCTACAACGCGATTATCTTCCTCTCGGGTCTACAGAGTATTCCGATGGATCTGTATGAAGCGGCCCGCATCGACGGAGCCAGCAGAAGACAGCAGCTTACGTTCATTACTCTTCCGCTGCTGCGTCCGTTCATTATTTTTGTTACCCTGCTCTCTACGATTGGCGCCCTGCAGCTCTTCACGGAGCCATATGTATTCCTGGGCCAATCCGGAACCGGCTCGACACGGCAGGAAGGGATTACAATGGTGACCTATCTGTATAGTGAAGCCTTCCGTAATGGATTCTTTGGTACGGCGGCGGCTACGGCAGTTCTGCTGTTCCTCGTCACGATTATTTTCTCTTTGCTTAATATGCTGGTCTCAAGCCGCATGGGTGGAGATACAGGAGGGAAAAAAGCGTGAGTACACTACGTATGTTCAAAAAAAATCCGGATGATCTCGGTCTTTTTGGCAAATTCTGGTTCTATGTTTTGTTAATTCTCGGGGCGCTGGTATCCATCTTTCCGTTTTACTGGATGTTTGTGGTGGGTACTAATGACAAAGGTGCTGTCTTTCATGTGCCGCCGCTGCTGACTATCGGAGATCAGTTCATCGACAACTTCAAGCGTGTACTGGATAAAGCGGATTTCTTCCAGGCGCTGGGTAACTCTCTGTTTGTTTCGTCGATGGTGACGATCTCGGTCGTGTTCTTCTGCACACTGGCCGGCTATGCGTTTGCCAAATATGAGTTTCCGTTCAAAAATGTACTGTTCTATTTTGTCATTGCCACCCTCTTTGTACCGCAGCAGCTGGGTGTATTGCCAACCTACGTGATTATGGCAAAGCTGCACTGGATCGACAGCTTCAAAGCACTGATTGTGCCGGCGATGGTTAATGCATTTGGGATTTTCTGGATGCGTCAGTACATTTCTACAGCCGTACATACGGAGCTGATTGAAGCCGGCCGCATTGACGGCGGTGGGCATTTCCGCATCTTTTGGAACATTGCAATTCCAGTCATTACACCGGCCATGGCTACACTTGGCATTCTGAACTTCATGACCGTGTGGAATGATTTCTTCTGGCCTCTCGTCGTTCTGAAGAATAAAGAGCATTATACCATTCAGATTGCCCTCCAGCAGCTGTTTACCACACGTGACGGTCTGGATTATGGAATGATTATGTCCGCCACCTTCACCGCAACGCTGCCGCTGCTGGTTGTGTTCCTGCTCTTTAGCCGGTGGGTCATTGCCGGACTGACTTCGGGTGCAATCAAGAGCTAACAGGAAATAAGGATTACCGTGAAGAATAATAAGGACATAGGACAGCAGGAGGAAGGGAAGGATTTATGAAGCTCCGCCGCAAAATATTGTTCGCTATTATTCTTCTCGTGTTCATCCCCGTCATTGTGATGGGGAGCGTGACCTATGTTAATTTTTCCAATGCCATGGAGAAGAAATCCAGCAATTTCTACTGGATCTCGCTTCTGGAGACGGACCGCAAGCTGAAGTTCGCACTCAGTGAAATTTCATCCATAACCAACTCGGCCATAACGCAGCCGGCGATTCAGCAGTCACTGAAGCAGCCGGATTTTGTGCTGACCTATGACCGTAAGCAGGAGATTAACAATCTGCTGATCAACCATCCTATGATAACTTCCTTTAGTTTATATGGCAAAGACCGTCTATTGTATCAATACAACGCACCAATGTCCTTCTCTGACATGCGGAAGCAGGTCTGGTACGGGGCAATGGAGAGCGCGGAGGGGCGTCCCGTCTGGTCAGGTCCAGGGGAGAACGGCTCGGAATCTTCCGGTAACCCAGTGCTGGTGCAGGCCAGGATAATTAAGGATTATTATTCCCTGGAGGATATCGGTTATCTGGTGGTGTATGTGAAACCGGATTTGCTGGATCAGATTTTCTGGGAAGCCGCCACACTGAAAAAAGGGGATATTCTGCTGGTGAACAAGCAGGGGAACATCGTCTTTACCAAATCCGGGGAGCATATCGGGCAACGAACGGATTTCCCTTTTTTACAGGACAACTATTCCCGGGATGAGGACTATTACATCGACAATTATCAAGGGGAGAAATCACTGATTACTTTCCTGCCTTCACATAATACAGACTGGTATTTGGCAGCGATTACACCGATGAATCTGATTTCTTCAGAGTCCGTGTCGATCCGCAATATTGCCCTCATACTAGGTGCGGTTTCATTAATATCTGCGTTTTTGTTTGACCATTATTTTGTACGCCGGCTTGTGCGCAGCATCAACAGTGCAGTGAACGGCATGAAACGGGTAAAGCAGGGTATTTTTACACCCATAACCATACCTCCCCGGGCCGATGATGAAAGCGATTCACTGATTGACGGCTTTAACCGGATGAGCGCACAGATCGTGGAACTGATCGAGCAGGTGCAGACCGAGCAGGGCCGTAAAAAGGAAGCAGAAATGCAGGCGCTGATGGCGCAGATTAACCCACATTTTATCTATAATTCACTGGAATCCATCAACTCCATGGCTGTACTGGCTGGGAACCGGGATATCAGCAAAATGGTCGTCTCTCTCGGCAAGCTGCTGCGGATCAGCATCAGCCAGAATCAGGAACTGATTCCACTGCAGATGGAGTTTGAGCATGTCCGACACTATCTGGATATTCAGAAATTCCGTTTTGAAGACAAGTTCTCTTATGCACTGGAGCTGCCGGATTCCCTGAAATACCTGATGACCCAGAAGCTTATTGTCCAGCCGATTGTCGAGAATGCTTTATACCATGCCATTGAGCAGATGGAGGAGCACGGAGTAATTACAATCTCAGCGGAGGAGATGGGAAAGGATCTGATTATTATAGTCAAGGACAACGGCCCGGGCTTTGATCTCGCCACGCTGATGAGTCTGTGGAACAAGGAACGCATCAATCCGAAAAAATACAGCGACAGCGGGGTTGGACTAAAAAATGTGCATGAGCGCCTGAAAATCCGGTTCGGCAATCCTTACGGCATTGTAGTCTGTTCCTCCCCTGGTTTCGGGTCAACAATTTGTATCCGTATTCCGAGAATTCAGCCATGACGGGAGCGGATGGAATGACTAGAAAGCAGATTGTCCTAAGATGGCTGATGAAACGGGGCTGGATTATTCTCTATATTGGCCTGATGACGGGAGCGGTTCTCTTTATTATGCAAGGCAGAAGGGAACCGATTGAGGACAATGCCCAGGAGAAAATCACCCTCACCTTCCGCCATTTCTGGATTAAGGAGCATGATCGGCCATTACTGGCTATTTTCGAAGAGGTGGTAGAGAAGTATCAGCAGGAACATCCCAATGTCAAAGTGAATTTCGAGGGACTGGACCAGACCATCCACCGTGAGCAGAAGCTCAAGAGTGAAATGGTTACCGGCACGCCCCCGGATATGTTCGTGTTATTTGGAGGAGCCGAGATCGAGCCTTATGTCCGTTCCAACCGCTTGATGGACTTAACGGATTTCGCCCAGGTGAATGGCTTGAAGGATCAATTCAAGGATCTGCACCTGTGGACGTTCAATAATAATCATATTTACGGACTTCCGATTGAAGGCAATGCGGAGCCGCTGTATTATAACCGGACGATCTTCAATAAGCTGGGTATTAAGGTCCCTGAGACGCTGGCTGAACTGGATGCAGCGATCCTCCGATTGAAGCAAGCGGGCTACATTCCCTTTGCGCTCGGCAATGAAGACCGCTGGCCTGCCGGGATATTTGCCCATTACTTAATGGACCGCTACGCGGGTCCGGATCTGATCCAGAAACTGGTTACCGGTAAGGAAGGAGCCAGCTTTGAGAACAGCTATTATAAGCAGGCGTTCCGGCATCTGGGGCAATGGATCGGGGAGGAGGCATTTAGCCCGCTTTCTAATGATACCTCCCCGGAAAATGCAGTCGGGCTGTTCACAAGCAGGCAGGCTGCCATGTATTTGAACGGCAACTGGGATATTAACCTGTTCTCAGGGGAGAAAGCACCAGCAGATTTCCAGAACGAAGTTGGGGTTATTCCGTTCCCGGCTCTGAACAGCAGTGAGGAAGCCTCTATCGCGGGCGGGTATACCATCGGGATCGGGTTGTCCTCCAGCTTGAGCGGAGCCAAACGGGAAGCGGCACTTGCACTGATGAAAGGATTCTATACCCAAGAGATACAGAGCCGGATCGTGTATGAAGGCTTAAGAATTCCGTCCATGCGGATTCCCATTGATCCGAATAAGACTGGGCCGGTATTCGCCCAGGTCATGGAGATGATGGAGAAGAATCAGCAGAGCTTCGTGCCCTACGATAATCTGCTGTCACCGGAGGTCAAGAAAACATTCCTGAGTGTCATAGAAGAGATGATTGATGGCGGCCTGCAGGGCGATGAGGCATTGAAGCAGCTACAGATCTCATCAGAGCAATACTGGAAATTGATTCGGAGTTCGGCCATACAATAAGCCTGGGGGGTCTTGAGATGGGTGCAACACTGGTGAATTACAAAGTGCTGCTGGTAGATGATGAACCGATCATTCTGCGAAGCTTGAATGTGGCCATCCCTTGGGAGGAACTGGGTCTAACGATTGTGGGAGAAGCAAGGAATGGGGAAGTGGCGCTGCGTTTGATTGAGGAGACAGAACCCAATATCATCATTAGTGATATCCGCATGCCGGTCCTTGATGGCATTGCGCTGATGAAGGAGGTGCTGCCGCGCAGCGGCAAGCTGATCTTTATCTTCATCAGTGGTTATGGGGAGTTTGAATATGCCCGGGAGGCGCTGCGGCAAGGGGCATTTGATTATTTGCTGAAACCGATTGATCACGACGAATTGACCGAGATGCTCGCCCGGGCCAGAGAAAGACTCGACCGCCAGAAGGAGAATGAACAGCTGCTGCTCTCGGTGCAGACCTTGTCCATGCTGGCCCGTGAGCGGATGTTCGCTGAATTCACGCTCGGCAATCCGCGTCCGCTTCAGCATCTCAAATGGCTGGAGAATAGCGAGCTGGAAAGCGACTATTTCATGGCGGTGGTCCGGCTTGATCATTATGCTTCTCTGACCGCCCGTTGGAGTGTGGAGGAGAAGCGCCTCTGGCTCTTCGCGGTACGGAACATTCTGGAAGAGTGGTCGCTGGAAAATGGAGTGTTGTCCGTATTCCCGTTCTATAACGGAGAGTGGATTCTGCTATTCCCCGGGAACCTAAGTGCAGGCAGAAAAGAACTTGGCGAGCAGCTGACCGCCGGGATTAAAAGATATTCCAAGCTGGAGTGTTCGGTAGGCATCAGTCGGACTACACAGGGAATTAATCAATTGAGCACTGTGTACCCGCTCGCCTGCAAAGCACTGTACCAGCGGTTTTATTCGGGGCAGGCAGGTGTGTTTCTTGATGAGGAGTCTTTGCCTGGCGGGAGCCGGGAAGTGAAATATCCGAAGGAGCTGGAGCTAGCCCTGATTGAGAGTATCCGGACTTTGGATCTGGAGCGGATGATGTCCTTATTCGATGAAATGGCCGATTACATTGAAGCGCAGGGATTGCCGCAGGAGCTTGCAGAGAGACTGATCATTGAGATGATTGTGGTGCTGTACCGGCAATTTGAACATCTTAATTTGCATACCGACTGGTCACTAGAAGGTTTGCTCAGCAGAATGCACGGTCTCGGTACCTTGTCGGCAATGATTGCTGCACTTAAGATGGAATTCCGCGAATGGATGCTGGAGAGCCATAAATCGGCCTCCCGTGAGGATGGCCGGAGCATAGTAGAGAAGTCCAGACGGTATATTGAAGCTAACTACCACAAGGATCTCAGCATAGAAGAAGTTGCGGAGGTTGCGGATCTGAGCATCAGCCACTTTTGCACACTGTTCAAACAAATGTCCGGCTATACCTTCCTGGAATTTGTAACCCATTGCCGGATGGAGAAGGCCAAATATATTTTGCAGAACAGCAACGTGAAGGTCTATCAGGTCGCGCCGCTTGTCGGCTATCAGGACCCGCGCTACTTTACCCAAGTATTCAAAAAAGCCACCGGCAATACCCCAACGGAATACCGTGAGGCGAATTCCCGGCAGGCGAATTAGATTTTGTTGTTGAAGTTTGCGCTCTTGATTCAATCATTTCCCCATAACGAATCCCGTGATATATTAATGTATTTCAATTGCTTCATACCATTGAGAAAATCAGGTTTTCGGTGGATCATACACATTTCCAAGTTCAAGCTTTGCAGGTACCTCAGCTTCACTAACTGGGGCGGCAGCTCATGGATCGAGGTATATTGAATGATAAGCTGCTCCAGCTGCTCCAGCTCTCCAATTTCCGGCGGGATACGGTTTAAGCGGATCTCTTCCTTCGGCTTGGCCTGATACCCGGGAGTCGGCCGATCCGAGCTTGCACAATAGATACATAGCTCTCTCAGGTTCTTCAGCCTAGCTATTGACGCGGGAATACTCTCTAAATCCCAATAATACCACTAATTGGAACGTAGGTATGACATTTGTCATACAACATCATTGATGTTTATGCCTTTCTGGGATGACACATACTACTCTATAATGAAGATAGATGAATGTATCCGTTACCTGGAACATCCGAGGAGGAAACGAACTAGATGACTACAAACCAGACATCCCAGCTCTCCAGCCTGAAAAAAAGTATGGCCCCCTTTGAAAAAACAAATCAGAGTGCGAGTATCAGACAATTGATTAATACCCTCGTTCCGCTTGTGCTTTTATGGATGGCTGCCTATTTCAGCCTGTCTGTATCCTACTGGCTAACGCTTGTGTTCGCGGTTCCCGCAGCCGGGTTTGTGATCCGTACCTTTATTATTTTCCATGACTGCTGCCATGGCTCGTTCTTCAAAAACCGCAAAGCCAATGATATCATCGGGACGATTACGGGCGTATTGACGCTTGTACCCTACCGCCAGTGGAAGCATAGCCATTCCATCCATCATGCCGGGAGCAGCAACCTTGACAAGCGGGGGATCGGCGATATCTGGATTATGACCGTAGAGGAGTATATCGCAGCGAAGCCATTAAAACGCCTGTACTACCGCATCTACCGCAATCCGCTGATCATGTTCGTGGTCGGACCGGTCGCCGTCTTCCTGATTCAATACCGTTTCAATGCCAAAGGTGCAAGACGCAAGGAACGGATGAACACCTATTTGACTAACGTTTCCATTGCCGCACTTTATGCTTCGCTCATCTGGGCGATGGGCTGGCAGGCTTTTCTGATGGTGCAGCTGCCGATCGTATTCGTTTCCGGCTTTCTCGGCATTTGGCTGTTCTATGTGCAGCATCAATTCGAAGATTCCTACTTTGAGCATGAAGAAGAATGGAGTTATGTATCAGCCGCGGTGGAAGGCAGCTCGTATTATAAACTGCCGAAGGTGCTGCAATGGATTACCGGCAATATCGGATTTCACCATGTTCATCATTTGAGTCCGAAGGTGCCGAACTATAATCTGGAGCTGGCACACAATGCATCAACACCTCTGCAGCACGCTACAACGATTACCATTGGAACCAGCCTGAAGGCACTGCATTTCCGCTTATGGGATGAAGAGAATAAAGGCTTTGTCGGTTTCAGGGAGATCAAGACGAGAATGAAACAGCCGGAGTCGGCAGCGGAGGGTCTGAAAGTCATCAAACCCGGATTCCAGAGCGAATAGAATATTTAGTAGAGAAAGACGAAGCCGGAGAACATTACAGCCGACGCTCCGCTTTCTCTTTTTTTGCCGAAAATTGTTGGAAAACGCAGTGTTTATGCTAAAATGGGGGTACAATCTTGCTGGCAAAAAGGATGGCTGACATGCAGAAGTGGCATCATATCTTTCACAAAAGTACCGGTCTCAGCCCTTATGTATGGGTCATATTTTATATTCTCCCGTTTTATTTCATCTTCCGCTCCGCATCGGTGAATCAGAACCAGTGGGTCTATGGAATCGTTATGGTATTGGTCTTTTTTGCCTGTTATGTCCTCTCGTTCAAATCAAAGGGATGGGTAGTCTATTTCTGGACCAGTGTGCAGATCGTGGTCTCGATCACAATGACTCTGCTGTTTGGATATATGTACTTTGCTTTGTTCATTGCTTTTTTTATCGGGAATATTCAGAAAAGAGCCGGTTTTTTCACTCTGTATTCGATTCACCTGCTGACCACCATCGTTGCCATCAACTATGAGCTGATTACTGGAAGTTCTGTGTTCATCTCACAGATTCCGTTCGTACTGGTGAGTATGATCGCTGTAGTGCTGCTGCCCGCGACAACCTACAACCGTAACAACCAGGATAAACTGCAGGGTCAGCTGGAGGATGCCAACAAACGGATTTCCGAGCTGGTGATCATAGAGGAGCGGCAACGGATTGCCCGGGATCTGCACGATACACTGGGTCAGAAGCTGTCACTGATCGGCCTCAAAAGCGATCTGGCCGGCAAATTGGTTCACAAAAATCCGGCGCAGGCTGTACTAGAGATAAATGATGTCCGCCAGACCGCCAGAAGTGCGCTTAAGGAAGTCAGGGAGATGGTAACGCAAATGCGCGGAATCCGCCTGGAGGATGAACTCGTACGTATCCGCCAACTGCTGGGGGCAGCTGAGATAGAATTCGAGCTGGAGGGCAATCCAAAGCTAACCAATACCTCTCTGATTACGGAGAATGTGCTGAGTATGTGTCTTAAGGAAGCCATTACTAATGTGGTAAAGCATAGTAAGGCCACACTCTGCCAGGTGCGGATTGAACCGTCACGGACCGACCTGCAGATTATGATAAAGGATAACGGCTCGGGAACCAAGGGAATCAATCTGTATGACAAGGGTCATGGACTGCAGGGAATGAGAGAGCGGCTTGAATTTGTAAACGGCTGTATGGATGTATTGCAAGATCAAGGAACGACGCTTGTCATTAAGGTGCCGAACGTCTTTAAGCAGCCGGAACTGGAGGTAAAGGAACAATGATCAAAATAGTCATCGCTGAGGATCAACGCATGCTGTTGGGGGCACTGGCTTCCCTGCTGGATCTCGAGGAAGATATGAAGGTAGTGGGCCGGGCAGGCAACGGGGAGGAGGCCGTCAAGCTGGTACAACAGCACAAGCCGGATATTTGCATCATGGATATTGAGATGCCGGCGATGAGCGGTCTCGAAGCTGCGGAGGTCTTGAAGGATTCCGGCTGTAAAATAATGATTCTGACCACCTTTGCCCGGGCTGGGTATTTCGAACGGGCCGTCAAAGCCGGTGTAAATGCTTATCTGTTGAAAGACAGTCCGAGTGAAGACTTAGCACTCTCTATCCGCAGTGTGATGGCCGGCAAACGGCTCTATGCGCCTGAACTGATGGATGAGGCTTACAGCAATGAGGCCAATCCCCTGACCCAGCGGGAGAAGGAAGTGCTGGGACTCATCGCCGATGGCAAAAATACGAAGGAAATCGCCAGCCAGCTCTACATTACAACCGGAACGGTGCGCAATTACATATCGGTCATCCTCGACAAGCTGGATGTAGGGAACCGGATTGAAGCCATTACCAGATTTAAGGAGAAGGGCTGGTTTAAATAAACGGAGATGACATGGGGACTCGTAGAGAGTCTCTTTTTTTTATGCTGTAAGTCTATAATCGCGTCCCACAGTCCAGGGTTTAAACTGAAGCTGATTCGTTAAATAATCTGCTGTCAATATTTTTGCATTGACAAGACTATGTACCTGTTTTTTAGGTAAAACCGTGTGCCGGATTGGAACCTGTGGGTATTTTTGTTAAGATAAATGCAAACATGTGATCTTATCCCTGGATTTGGGTAATGAAGTACATGTGTTCATATTACACGTTATATCATCTGCTGATCTGCCACCTAATTCAGTCGGGAGGACAACTAATTTGCCTGAACTAACATCATCCTATGTAGATTCGCTCGCACCCAATGCCGCTGCTATCAAGAATGGCCAGGGTCTGGTACGCAAGAAGAGCTTCTTACAGCTGCACACTTCAGAGAACGGGGAACTGCTCTTTGGACAATGTGCCGGGAGCGGCAAAACCCCTTACGAGTGCTCCGTAGATTTTATTACACCGGAAAGTCCGGTGTTCCGTTGTACCTGTCCCAGCCGGCAGTTCCCCTGCAAGCATGCACTCGGTCTTCTCTATGCCTATGTGGAAGGGCAGGCCTTCACGCCGGCACCTGTGCCGGAGGATGTAGCCTCCAAACGCGAGAAGGTGGAGAAGCGTGAAGAGAACAAGGCCAAACAGGCAGCCGAGGGTACTGAGAGCAAGCCCAAGAAGGTCAACAAGTCTGCGTTGAAGAAAAAAATAGGTGCACAGCTTGAAGGGCTCGATCTGCTGGAAAAACTGGTGCTGTCCCTGATCCGCGGCGGGTTATCCACGATCGACAGCAAAACAGTTAAAACCGTGCAAGAGCATGTAAAACAGCTTGGTAATTACTATTTATCGGGAGCACAGACGCAGCTGCGCCACTTTGCTCTGCTGCTGGGTAAGGCAGAGGACCGGGAAGAGGGCTATACATATGCTATGGAGCAGTTAACGCGGCTTCATGCTTTTATCAGGAAAGGCCGGGTCTATCTGACTGCCAGAGCGGAGGACCCTGAGCTTGCTCTTGATCATGAATCCACGATTGATGAATGGCTGGGACATGCCTGGCAGCTGTCTGAGCTCAGGGAGTATGGACTGGTGAAGGAGAATGTCGAGCTTCTGCAGCTGGCGTTCTACAGTTACGATGATCCTGCTAGGCAGGAGTTCGTAGATCTCGGCTACTGGCTGGAGACAGCTGGCGGTGAGATTCACCGGACAGTGAATTACCGGCCATATAAGGCCGCCAAGCTGATGCGGGAAGAAGACAGTTTTTTTGAGCTTGCCCGTATTCCGCTGCTGTACACCTATCCAGGAGATATGAATGTCAGGGTGCGTTATGAAGAAATGACACCGAGAGCTATAAGTGATGCAGACTTTGACAAGGTTTCGGCAAAGGCTAGCCGTTCTTATGCGGAGACGCTCAAAAAGGTCAAAAATCAATTGAAGAACCCGTTAAGCGACAAAACGCCTGTAGTGCTGCTGCATGCAGCTAGTGTGGGTGTGACGGAAGGCGGCCAGTACGTAATTACGGATGAATTCGGAACCGGGCTGGTGCTGGAGGACATTCCTTCGCTGCCTCAGGGCACGCTTGAGCTGCTTCCGTTCTTGCCTGCAACTACTCTGAAGAATTGCTGCATTCTGGTGATGTTCGAGCATCTTCTGGATCAGGGGCGTCTGATTGCCCAGCCATTAACCTTGATCCAAGGCGGTTCGATTACCCGGCTTTTGTACTAACTACCTGTAAATATCATATACGTTCTTATATATCCTATAGGGGGACAGCCCATGAGTACAGCATTATTGCAAGAGCTTCATCAAGAGGTCAGAAGACTATATATTGCCGGCAGTGACCTGGCAGCCGGTGATTTCCGGCTGAAACGGCTGCTTCCACAGTTTCAACAGCTTGGCGAGCGGGCAGCAGTCTTTAAGCGGCTGGGGGAAGGCATCACCTCCCTTCTGGAACCGGGTGACGGACAAGGAACGCCTGCCGCCGTCCGGCTGCAGGAGCTGACGCTGCTCCTGGAATCGGTATTGTACACCCAAGGGGTTACCGCACCTGAAGGAACGCCGGGGGAGCTTCGCAGCCGCAATCTCTCTCTGGATACCAAATTCCCTTACCGGAAGCTCGCGGTAGTACGGCAGGCACTGACTACAACCGGGAGCGGCAGATATGAGATTGTGACCGAGGCTTTTAAGGAGGGGATGTTTCAGGATCTTCGTCTGCTTCCCCTGGCGATTGCGGCTCTAAATGATCCCTATTCGGAGATCGCTGAATTTAGTATGACCGAGATTCTTCCGGCTTACGGCCCTGCCATCGCTGGTTATCTGATCGAAAATCTGAATATCGCAGGCGGTAAAAGTGAAGTCCGCAAACTGAAGACCATTGCCAAGGCGGGTGGAACAGAAGTCCTTGAAGAGATCTTTCAGGCTGCTGAAACCGGCAGTGACGATATCCGGGCCGCCGCGATCGAATGCCTTGGCAGTCATGAGGTTTACCTCCCGGCCCTGCTGGAATGGAGCACCGATAAGAAAAAAGTGATCCGCGAGGCTGCGTATAAAGCGCTCACGACAGGCGGATCGCCGCAAGGCGAAGACCGGCTGTATGAAGCATTTGCGGCGAAGAAGGACCGGGAGTTGGTGGCCGATGCGCTGGTATATTCCTCTTCCGAGCCACTTGCCGAGAGATTGTCTGTTCTTTATATGCAGGAGCTGCGTGAAGCGCCGCAGGAGAATGTGGATAAGAAAAAAACGGAGGAAGTGTGGAGCAGAATCCGTCCGTTTGCGACCGTTCTTTCCGGACAACGGAACCCGCAGCTGGATGAGCTCTACAGCTATGTAATCCAGGAATATGCCCGGTTTGCTTCCCTGGGTTACACGACTATCATCAATGAAGCGGCTTGGTACAAGCAAAGGGCTGCTTCCGAATCAGCCTTTGAAGAGCTGCAGCAGCTGCAAAAACAGGATTCCCGTTATTTTCCGCACTACTTCCGGGCAGCCCAGCAGCTGATGACACCTGACGAGCTCTACAGGCATTTCGGCGGGACGATGATTAACAAGCTGAAAGCTGTAGTTACCAAGGATTCTGCACAGCGCAACAAACTGCTCATGGACACGATCAAAGAGCAGGTTATGACTGCGGAAGAGCTATTGTATGACGCGGTCTGGGACCCCCAGAGGGAGCGGCAGTACCGTGAGTTGGGAATGCTCTCTCCTGAAAAAATTCAGGCTGCATGGGACCTGCGCTGGCTGGATTTGTTCATTCACAGGGACGTACCGGAGCTGGTATGCGCTTTTGCACATCCGGGTCATGAAGAATCCCGCCGCTATCTGCTGAACAAGCTGAGCGAGCAGAACAACCAGCAGAAAAGGCAGCGGAATCATGAATTTTTCACAAATATATTTACAGGTCTTGAACGTTCTGGAATGCAGGACCCTGAGCTGCTTGAGCTGATGATGTCTGTGATGGAAAATGAGAAGAACTATAACCCCTACAGATTTGATTACGCCCAGTTCCAGCAAATGCTGCGGTTTCCCGCAAGCTTCAGCAGCCGTCTGGAAGCCCTTCTTCCGAATCAGAGGTACTACGAAAGCCGTGCTCAGCTGGAATATGTGATTCATCAGCTTCGTAGCCGGGAATAATCAAGAGCGGTCCATACAAAGGAGAGATATCCATGTCAACGGAACAAGAACAGCTTCAGGATTATATGCGGCTGCCGGCAGAGATTTTATACCGGGAGGAGCTTGAGGCCCTACGCAAGGAGGATAACGGCAATATCCCCGCTGGCTGGCAGATGTCCCCGCGTTCGGTGCTGACCTTTATCGCAGGCGGCAAGGCTGGCAATACAGTCATTACGCCTAAGTATATCGGCAATACACGTCTGATCGAGATGGCGGTCGCCACATTGGTTACTGACCGGGCACTACTGCTGATCGGGGAGCCGGGAACGGCAAAATCCTGGCTGTCGGAGAATCTGGCGGCGGCGATCTACGGGAATTCGGGTCTGGTAGTTCAGGGCACTGCCGGCACCAGTGAAGAGCATGTGCGCTATTCATGGAACTATGCCATGCTTCTGGCTAACGGCCCTACTCCTGAAGCACTGGTCAAAAGCCCGATTATGCGGGCCATGGAGGACGGCGGGATCGCCCGGTTCGAAGAGATCTCACGGTGCGCTTCAGAGGTGCAGGATGCGCTGATCTCCATTCTTTCGGAGAAGACGATTTCTGTACCGGAGCTAGGCAAGGAAGCAGGGGCACGCAAGGGCTTTTCCATTATAGCTACTGCCAATACCCGGGACCGCGGTGTCAATGAAATGTCTGCTGCGCTCAAGCGGCGCTTCAATATTATTGTGCTGCCCGCACCGACGGATATCGAAACCGAGCTGTCAATTGTGAAGAAGCGGGTAGCTGAGATTGCATCATCCTATAATCTTGGGGCTTCCGTTCCTGCGGATGAGGCGCTGCTCAAGGTCGTTACAATCTTCCGTGAACTTCGCAGCGGCATGACACTGGACAAGAAGGAGAAGGTGAAAACTCCTGCAGGGGTGATCTCCACGGCAGAGGCTATCTCGCTGCTGACGAACAGTATGGCACTTGCGGCCAGCTTCGGTGATGGTGAGCTGACAGAACGCGATCTTGCTGCCGGGCTTCAAGGGGCGGTTGTCAAGGATGATGACAAAGACAAGCTGGTCTGGAAGGAATATCTGGATAATGTGATGAAGAAAAAAGGAGCGGAATGGCGCGGACTCTACCAGGCCTGTAAGGAGTTGAACGAGTGAAAGCGACTGCTGAAGCCGGGGTACATATTTTCGGAGTGCGGCACCTGTCTCCGGGCGGCGCGAAGCATCTGCTGGAATACCTGAATGAGCTTCAGCCGACGGCGGTGCTGATCGAAGGCCCAAGCGATGCGACGGATGAAATCCGCCATTTGACGAATCGCTCAACGGAGCCTCCTGTTGCCATATTAGCTTTCACGGAGGAGTTGCCGGTGCGTACGGCCTTGTGGCCGTTAGCAGTCTATTCCCCTGAATATCAGGGCATGAAATGGGCCAGTGATCACGGGGCAGAGGCTGCATTTATTGATCTTCCTTCCTCGGTCATTCTAAGCCTTCAAGATGCCATGAGACGGGAAAGTATCTCCGTACAGGAAGTGAAGCCTGAAGCGGATGAAGCGGTTGAGCCGTCAACTGAAGAGGTCAAGGAACAGGAATCCGTGTACAGCCGGATTGCCCGGCTTGCCGGTGAATATGACTATGATATGTATTGGGAGCGCAATTACGAGCACAATTTAAGTGCCGGAGCTTACCGTGCAGCGATTCTTTCGTTATCTGCCGGGATGCGCTTGCTATCGGAAGGCCGGGAGCAGCTCGAGCAGCCGAAAGAGCACGCGTATAATGCTCTGCGCGAGTCTTATATGCGGCGGCAGATCCTGGATAAAATCGCTGAGGGGCATGCACCGGACAAGATCGTGGTCATTTGCGGAGCGTATCATGCGTCTGCCCTTGCAGATCTGTCGGACGCCCTGAGCGACAAAGAACTGTCCGGGCTTCCTTCACGCAGCACCAAGCTGACGCTGATGCCGTATTCATACTACAAGCTCTCTACCATGTCGGGCTATGGGGCGGGGAACGGAGCGCCTCATTACTTTGAAATGATGTGGGAGACCATGGACGCCGGGCGGCCGGAGGAGCTGGCACATCTCTATTTGTCCACGCTTGCGGGCTATTTACGCAGCAGCGGGACACACCGCTCCACAGCCGAGGTGATCGAGGCTGTGCGCCTGGCCGAGTCGCTGGCTGCGCTGCACGGCGGGAGTGCGCCTACCCTGCGCGATTTGCGGGATGCCGCCCAGACGCTGCTTGGCCACGGTGAGTTGTCTGTCATCGCCGATGCCCTGGCGAGGGTGGATGTAGGAACAGCTATCGGGCAACTCGCTGACGGTGTCAGTCAGACACCGATCCAGGACGATCTAAACCGGCTGCTTAAGCGTTATAAGCTGGAGAAGTATAAATCAACCGTAGCCAGCGAACTGCCGCTGGACCTCAGGGAGAACCGCAGAGTGTCCAGCGAGGAGGCCGCCTTTCTGGACCTGAGCCGGTCTATTTTGTTCCATAGACTGCGGCTGCTCGGGATATCTTTTGCGAAGAACAGGCCCAGCGGGCAGGACGCGGCAACCTGGGCAGAATACTGGATTATCCAGTGGACGCCGGAGGTGGAGATACAGGTGGTTGAATCGACCCTCCTTGGGGAGACCATTGAAGTGGCTGCCGCCTATGTGCTGCGCGAGAAGCTGCAGGCTTGCCGGTCCATCGCCGAAGCTTCAGCGCTCATCCGTATTGCCTGTGAATGCGGTTTGACAGCGCAGATGGAAGAAGCCAGCCGGGTTCTTCAGAGCCTTGCTGTAGACAGCCGCGATGTGGTTGGCATTGCCGCTGCTGCCCGCGAGCTGGCAACGATTATCGGCTTTGGCGACATCCGCAAGGTGGATACCGTACCGCTTACACCACTGCTGGAAGAACTGTTCCGGCGGGGCTGTCTGTTCCTGCTGGATGCGAGCGGCTGCAATGACGAGGCCGCCGGGCAGATGATTGTGGCTATGAATGAACTGAACGGAATATCGCTGGATTATAGCGAGACGGTGGACGAACCGCTGTGGCTGCAGGAGCTGCTGCATCTGTCTGAGCAGGATAACCGCAACCCGAGGCTGTCCGGCTTCGCCTGTGCCATTCTGATGGAGCGTGGAGCGATCTCAGCGGATGAAGTCGCTTCGGAAGTCTCACGCCGTCTGTCTCCCGGCATCCCGGCCGATCTTGGAGCGGGATGGTTCGAAGGCTTGTCGATGCGCAACCGGTATGGACTGCTCTCCAGAATGAGCCTCTGGGAGCAGCTGAACGATTATATCAATGCGCTCGAGGATGATGAATTCAAGCGGGCGCTGGTGTTTCTGCGCCGGGCATTCAGCACCTTCTCACCAAGAGAGAAAACGATGATCTCCGAGCTGCTCGGTGAACTGTGGGGTGTGGATACAGAGCAGGCGGCAGAGATTCTTACCGGAGAACTGAAGGAGGATGAAGCCAAGATGCTGGACGATTTGAATGATTTTGACTTCGGTGATTTTTAGATGACGAATGACAGTAAGCAGGAGAGTACTGTTACCCGTTGGCGGCTGATTTTGGGGCAGGAAGCCGAAGCCTCACTTGCAGGCTATGGTGAAGGCGGCCAGCTTAGCCTGACTGAAGAGGAATTAATCATGGATTCAGCACTTGCCGCCATCTATGATGAGACGAACGGAGGCGGCGGCTCCGGCAATGCTCCCGGCGGCAGGGGCAAAGGAGCAGGGACGGGCCATGCCGCTCTGAATCTCTCGAAGTGGCTTGGCGATGTGCGCAGCTATTTCCCGGAAGATGTCGTATCGATCATCCAGAGTGATGCCATGGAGCGCAGGGGCTGGAAGCAGCTGCTCTTCGAGCCGGAGCTGCTGGCTGCGGTGAAGCCGGATATCCAGCTGGTAGGCACGCTTTTGTCACTCAAGGGTAAAATTCCTGAAAAGACGAAAGATACTGCAAGAATGCTGGTCCAGGCTTTGGTTGATGATCTGGTCAAGCTGCTGGAGACCGATATCCGCCGCGCCGTTACCGGGGCGCTGAACAAGCGGCAGCACTCTCCGCTACCATCGCTCAGCGGGCTGGACTGGAAGCGGACCATTGAGCGGAATCTGAAGCACTATGACCAGGAGCGTCGGATTATTATTCCTGAGCGGTTTTATTATTTTGACCGGGCACGCCGCAGTAAGGAATGGACAGTTATCGTGGATATTGACCAGAGCGGTTCGATGGCCAGCTCCATTATCTGGGCTTCGGTCATCGGGTCTATCTTTGCAAGTATTCCTGCGCTGAACACCAGGGTAGTCGTTTTCGATACTGAAGTGGTGGACTTGACCGAGCAGTGTGCTAATGATCCGGTGGATATGCTGTTCGGGATTCAGCTCGGCGGAGGAACGGATATCCACAAGTCGGTGAAGTACTGCGAGCAGTTCATTGAAGAACCTAAGAAGACGCTATTCATTATTGTCTCGGATCTCTATGAGAACGGCAACCAGGCTGGGCTTGTGCGCCGGATGCGCGATCTGCGCGAGTCAGGGGTCCGCACAATGACCCTGCTGGCCTTGTCGGATGAAGGCAAGCCCTCTTACGATGAGCGGCTGGCCGGACAGTTGTCGCGCGATGGCACACCTTGCTTCGCCTGCACTCCGGCCCTGCTGCCCCAACTTGTGGAAGGGGCGCTTAAGGGACAGGATCTTGGTGAGCTGGCGAAACGTCTGGGAGCTTCGTAACACCAATAATTTTTTCCAAAAGCCTCTTCTTTACAATCACATATTGTGTAAGCTGCATATATCATTTATAATCGGTTATTAAAAAGCACCTATCGAAGGCGCTGCTTGAAAGGAAATGAATTTCTTATGTCAAGTAAGTTGAGAGCGGGTATCGTCGGGGGTACTGGAATGGTAGGCCAGCGTTTTATCGCATTGCTTGAGAATCATCCCTGGTTTCAAGTAACGGCGATTGCCGCAAGTGCAAATTCAGCAGGTAAAACTTATGAAGAATCGGTCAAGAACAGATGGAAGCTGTCCACTCCTATGCCTGAGGCTGTCAAAAGCATCATGGTTCAGGATGCCTCCAAGGTGGAGGAAGTGGCTGCGGATGTAGATCTGATTTTCTGCGCCGTTGATATGAAGAAAGAAGAGATCAAGGCGCTGGAAGAAGCTTACGCGCGCACTGGAACGCCAGTGATCTCCAATAACTCTGCGCACCGCTGGACGCCAGACGTTCCTATGGTGATCCCTGAGATCAACCCTGAGCATCTGGAGGTCATTGCCCAGCAGCGCAAACGTCTGGGTACGGAGACCGGATTCATCGCGGTGAAGCCTAACTGCTCCATCCAGAGCTACATGCCTACGCTGCATGCGCTCCATGATTTTAAGCCGTCCAAGGTGGTAGTGACTACCTATCAGGCGATCTCCGGGGCAGGCAAAACCTTTACCGATTGGCCGGAAATGATTGACAACGTCATCCCGTATATCGGCGGTGAAGAAGAGAAGAGCGAGCAGGAGCCGTTGCGGATCTGGGGTAACGTGACTGAAGAAGGTATTGTGAAAAGCGAACAGCCTGTCATTACGACACAATGTATCCGTGTGCCTGTTGCTGACGGCCATATGGCTGCAGTGTTTGCCTCCTTTGAACAGAAGCCATCCAAGGAAGAGATTCTTGAACGCTGGAACAGCTTCCAAGGCCGTCCACAGGCACTCGGCCTGCCAAGCGCTCCCAAACAATTCATCACTTATTTCACAGAGGAGAACCGTCCTCAGACGCAGCTGGACCGCGACATTGAGAACGGTATGGGTATCTCTGCCGGCCGGCTCCGCGAGGATTCGCTCTACGACTACAAATTCGTCAGCCTGTCCCACAATACGGTTAGAGGTGCAGCCGGAGGTGCCGTATTAATCGCTGAACTGCTGAAAGCGGAAGGTTACATTCTGCCGAAAAAATAAACCGCACACTAATATATATGAGGGTAAGCAACAACCTGCCGGATAAGTTCCGGCAGGCTGTTTGCGTATTTACCTGACATATTGTGCATTGTAATGGTAAGATAGATGGATGCAAGACGAAAACTGAATACCGGGTGGAGTGATATTGTGGCAAAAAGTAAAGGCGGCGGCACAGGCAGAGGAACAGGCAGCAAGGGCTGGACCCGCTGGAACAAAACGGCGAAACCTGTGAAGCCGGCAAAAGGCGGACCCTCTGGGGGACCTGGCGGCAAAAGCGCGGGAGCAGCCAAGGGCAGTGGAACCAAACCAACTAGGAGCGGCAAGTAAAACGGCCGGATGCTCATAGATCAACATGCGGCATCTGATTTGGAATTTGTAGCGTATACACTCCAATCAGGTGTTTTTAATTACCCTTCAGGAGAGCGGAAACAGACATGAGAATCAATAAGTACATAAGCGAAACAGGGATTTACCCCCGAAGGGAAACCGATAGATTACTTGCGGCCGGGCGGATTACGATTAATGGCCTTCCTTGTGAAAAAGGTGCGGAGGTTGAGCCGGGCGACATTGTAGCCGTCGACGGAGAGCTCCTAGCTGCTGTCGATAGAGAGCCAGTATACCTGGCGCTGAACAAGCCAATAGGCATCACCTGTACATCCTCACGCGAGGTGAAGGGGAATATCATTGATTTTGTGGGATACCCATCCCGGATATTTGCCATTGGCAGGCTGGATAAACAGTCGGAGGGACTGATTCTGCTGACTAATGACGGAGCGATCGTGAACCAGATGATGCGCTCGGAATATGGTCACGAGAAGGAATATGCGGTTACTGTTGACAAACTTGTGACGGATGAATTTCTTCAGAGGATGGCTGCTGGTGTGGAGATTCTTGGTACACGGACCAAACCATGCGAGACCAGCCGGATCAGCGAGACTGAATTTCGGATTGTACTTACCCAAGGACTGAATCTGCAAATCCGCCGTATGTGCAAAGAGCTCGGTTATAGAGTGCTCCGTCTGGAACGGATCAGGATCATGAATATATCCTTGAGCGGGCTGGAGAGAGGGCAGTGGAGGCATCTGGAGCAGGATGAACTGGCAGAGCTCCATGGAATGCTTAGCAATGCTCAGGCCCCTTTACAACCATAGAGGAGGACTACCTTACATGCGCTTTGTGAGTTTTTTTATCATGTTGATATTCCTGGCCGGTTGTTCATCATCCGGGGATAACGGGAATGCGGGGCATACAAGCCCCACCGAAAATCCTGTGTCAGCAACACAGGCATCGCCGTCACCGCTTGCTTCACCGGCTGTTTCAGCATCGCCAGCAGTAGAAGCCGCAGGGGCTGCATCGATAGAGGATCAATATCCTGGTTTTGTACACAAAGAATCTTTTGATCTGAACGAACAGACCTATGAAGTTTATTACTGGAATAGCGGAGATTTTGATTATACCCAGTTTGTGGTTGCGAAGAACCGTGAGATTCTTTTTGACAGTAAACATCAGGGATTAAGCTTTGAAGGCGGGGACAAATTTGATCAGGCCAAGAGCATTTGGGCAAAGGCGCTTATTCAAAATGGACGGCCCACACTGCTGTTCAGCCTGGCAGATAACCGTCCCGAGTCGGCAACTATTGTTCTGGAGGAGATAGAAGGTAAGCTGCAAGTCACTGTGAATGATGATGTTCTATTGACCTATGAGGATGTAGATCAAGACGGCGAGCTGGAGTTGTTAGCCAGTCCATATTCCGGTCAGGTGCCTCTTGGGCCCGCATTATTCGCTGTTTATGAGTTCAAGAATGACCAATATATCCCGAATCGAGCCAGAACGCAGCAATATTATGAGAACCAGCTGGTTATTGAGGAACAGCATTACAAAACAGAACCTGAAGAAAGCACCTTTGAGTCGTTAATGGATGTATATCTGATCTTGGACCGGCTGGACGAAGCAGAGGCAAAGTTCCCAGAATATTATAAGTGGGCGGGCCAAACTGCCGGGGACGGCGGATTTGTGAGTGTCTACCACAAACTCATTGAAGCGGGTACCTACGATCCGATCAAGGGATGGATGGATAAGCTCAAACCACTGGATCACACCAGCCCTCATCAATAATTATATAAAAGAAATCCGTATGTGCCTTTTTATACCATGGCGCCATACGGATTTTTGTTATTCTGATATAAGATATATGCCTGTGTTCCTAATTGTTAGGCCAGAACCTTGGACTCGAATTGCTTGTCGTATAAATCTCTGTATACTCCGTTATGCTCCAGAAGGGACTCATGTGTTCCTTCCTCGACGATAGCTCCGCTCTGAACGACGAGAATTTGATCCGCCGCCATGATGGTAGAGAGCCGATGGGCGATCACGATGCTGGTCTTGCCCTGGAGCAGGGAATGCATGGCTTGCTGGATATAATACTCGGAGGCTGTGTCAAGGGAGGAGGTAGCTTCATCCATGATAATGATCGGCGGATTCTTCAGCAGCACACGGGCGATGGAAATCCGCTGCTTTTCGCCGCCGGACAGCTTGATGCCCCGGTTACCCACAACGGTGTCGTACCCCTCCGGCAGACTCAGAATAAAATCGTGAATATAGGCTGCCTGGCATGCGGCAATCATTTCTGCCTCGCTGGCCCCGTCTTCTGCGTACATCAGGTTGTCCCGGATCGTTCCATTGAATAGATAGGTGTCCTGCGTAACAAGGCCTATCTGTGACCGCAGGGAATCCAGTGTAAAGTCGCGGATGTTGCTGCCACCGATTGTGATCGAGCCTGAATCTGTATCATAGAGACGCGGAATAAGGTTGGTGACGGTTGTTTTTCCAGCGCCGCTTGGGCCGACGAGTGCAGTTAAGGTTCCGGCAGCAGCAGTGAACGAAATTCCGTGCAGCGCTGTTTTATCCGCCTGGTAGGCAAACGATACGTTGTGAAAACCGATATCCTTGCCGGCTGCGGGAATGACCCTGGCCTCCGGTTCGTCTACAATCTGTGGCTTCATATCAAAATAGTCAAAAATCCGTTCAAACAACGCCGCAGAGCGCTTGATATCCACATAGAGATTCGTCATTTGCATCACGGGTCCATAGAGTCTCCCCAGCAAAGCTACAAAAGCTACGATTGCCCCAACGGACAGCTCTCCCTGAATAAACAGGTAACCGCCATATAAGTAAATCATTAATGGACCGATACTGGTAAAAGTGGACAGAACCATCATGAACCAGCGGCCGGCCATGGATTGCCGGATTTGCAGGCTTGTGGCTTCCGAGTTAATGGACTGGAATTTGGCGTACTCTGCCGATTCTTTGGTGAATAGTTTCATAAGGAGATACCCGCTGATGCTGAGTGTCTCCTGGATGATCTGATTTTGATCTGAAATTTTTTCCTGGGTCTGCTTGGCCAGCTTCCAGCTGATATTGCCCATCTTGCGGGTAGGGAAGATAAATAAAGGGATTACAAGAATGCCGACCAGCGCCAGCTTCCAGTTCATGATGAACAACGTAACCGCAGTGGAGACGAGAATGAACAGATTACTGGCAAAATTGACTACTGTGCTGCTGAATACACCCTGCACCCCTGAAATGTCGCTGGTCATACGTGTGATAACTTCACCTTGCTGTACCCCGGAGTAGAACTGCAGCGGCATCTTTTGCAAATGGCGGTACATTTGGTTTTTCATATCGAAGACAATGTGCAGCGAGATAAATGAATTCAAATAATTCTGCAGCACACCCAGCAGGCCGGACACGACAGTTGTACCCAGTGAAGCAAGAACGAGCAGAACGAGCAGCCGCAAATTTTTATCCGGAAGCGCCTGGTCGATAATCTGCTGGATGAACAGGGGAGGCAGGAGTCCAAGTCCAGCGGTCACAATCAGCACCGCCATTACGAGCAGGGTTTGTTTCCAGTAGGGCATGAAAAATTTCACGATGCGGAGCAGGAGAGCTTTGCTGAGATTGGCTTTTTGCGCGTCGTCGTCGAATTTCAATCGGCCATGGGGGCTGCCCGGTCCAAAACCTCGGGACATTCTCATCACCAGCTTCTATTGATTTAGGAATTCAGATGCAGCAGCAGCTGTTTGTTCATATGAATAAGCTGACGCAGCTCATCCTCCTTGAAGGGTGCCAGGGCTTCCCCGAGCACCTTATGGGACCAAGCTTCCTCGTTATAGCGCTTGCACAGCATCTCACCTTCGGTGGTGAGGTATAGCATCGTCTCTCTGCGGTCCAGCTCCGAAACTGTGCGGGTGACCAGTCCCTTGAGCGCCAGCGCATCAATATGCAGACTGACCCGGCTTTTGTTAAATACCAGGCGTTCCGTAACTTCCTTCTGGGTCTGCCCCGGATGCTGTAGAAGGAAATTCAGGATGCCGATCTGATGCACGGTCAGCCCAAGGTCCGCCGCGCTTTGATGTGCCAGCTTCTTAAGCTGACGGGCTACTGCAAAATAAGATTGATACACTTCTATGGTTTGCTCACGATCAGCCATGCTGCACCTGCCTTTGAAGAAAAGTTATCAATGTGAACTGTTTATAAAGTAAACCAATAATTTGGTATAGTCAAGCACGAACAACATTGACTAAACCGTCAGCATGTTTAATATTGGAAGTGCATACAGCTGAATTCCTCAGGAAAGGGAGTACATCATGAAAATGGAATCATGGCAATATGAACGCGGCGGCAAAAGCATTACGATTCGGGAAGCAGCCCCCGCAGATGCCGGGATGCTGTCTGAAATTCGGCTGCAAATCGATGGAGAGACGGAGAATTTGGATAGGGAACAAGGGGAGGCGTATATGGATGCGGCGGGCTTTGAAGAGCTCATCTTAAATGATGCCGCTAACCTCAAAAACCTTTTTTTAGTGGCAGAGATTGACGGCAGGCTGGCCGGATTCTCCAGATGTGAGGGAACTAGCTTGAAACGCTTGTCTCATCAAGTGGAATTTGGTATTGGTGTGCTGCAGGAATACTGGGGAGTTGGGATTGGCAGCCAGCTGCTGGCCGCCTCCATCCACTGGGCGGAAGCCAGCGGCATCCGCAAAATCACATTGAAAGTCCTGGAAACGAACAACAAGGCTATCGCACTCTATCAGAAACTGGGATTTGAAGAGGAAGGCCTTTTGAAGAACGACAAGCTTCTATCTGACGGCAAGTATTATCACACCGTTATAATGGGTAGATGGAGCTGAGGATTCATATCTGCCACGTAAAAAAGCACAACGCCAATCGAAGAACGGCGGCTGTGCTTTTTGGTTATATCACCATAAGGAACTTCCGCGCAGCAGCACTGATGTTGTCTGCTCCGGCAATCGCAGAGATCACAGAGATTCCATCCGCTCCAGCCTTTATTACAGGGACTGCATTATCCACGGTGATACCTCCGATTCCAACCAGGGGAATGGTAAGTCCGCTGCGGCGCAGCGTCTCTATCACAGCGGTACCCTGAACCGCTTCAGCATCGTCCTTGGAAGAAGTGGGATAGACCGGCCCGACGCCCAGATAATCGGCACCGTCCGCAATAGCCTGTTGGCCTTCTTCCAGCGTATGGGCGGATACCCCGATGATTTTATGCGCTCCCAGCCGCTCGCGGATCGAACGGGCAGGTTCATCGTCCTGTCCAACGTGAACACCGTCCGCATCCAGGGCAACCGCCAGCTCAATGTCATCGTTTACGATAAAAGGCACCTGGCACTCCCGGCAACGCTGCTGGAGCTGCCGGGCAAGCTCGACATAGGCCTGGCCGGTGAAAGCGGTCCGGCCTTTTTCGCGATACTGGAACAAGGTAATCCCGCCCTCAATCGCTTCAGAGAGTGATTCCAGTGGAGCCTTCCGGCAGTTCACACTGCCCATAATGAAATATAGTTTCAGCAGTCTGCGCATATCTTCGCTGTCTATCCGCTGCATATCAGCGCCTCCCCCTCATTCTGTTCTGATAGGCGAAGTGGTTCGTCGGCCCGTGTCCGGAACCGATATTCAAGCCGTCTTCAATGGCTGCATGGATAAAAGCCTTGGCTGTCTGAATCGCTTCAGGGACCGTTTTGTGTTGTGCAAGTTCTGCGGTAAGGGCAGCGGAGTAAGTACAGCCGGTTCCGTGGGTATGCTGAGTTGCAACACGTGGACTTTCCCAATAAGTGAACTTCTCTCCATCAAATACAAGGTCAGTTACCATAGGGCTATCTTCATCAACATGACCACCCTTGAGCACCACATAGCGCGGTCCCATGGCATGAATAAGTCTGGCTGCTGTCTCGCGGTCTGCCATGCCCGAAATCTTCATTCCGCTCAGAATTTCTGCTTCAGGGATATTGGGTGTTACAGCCAGGGCCAGTGGCAGCAGATAGCGGATCAGTGCCTGTACGGCTTCCTGCTGGAGCAGGGGAGAACCGCCTTTGGCAACCATAACCGGATCAACGACCAGATGGTCCCAGCCATATTGGCTCACCTTTTCGGCAACTGCAAGGATGAGTCCGCTACTGAACAGCATGCCTGTTTTGACAGCATCCGGTGTAAGATCGGTTCCGATGGAATCAAGCTGTGCGGTAACGGCATCCGCTTCCAGCGGATATACGCCTTGAACACCTAAGGTGTTCTGTGCTGTCACTGCAGTAAGCGCGGACATACCGTATACCCCCAGCTCTTGGAAGGTTTTAAGATCGGCCTGAATGCCAGCCCCACCCCCGGAGTCGGAACCGGCAATTGTCAATGCTTTGAATATTTTATTCCTTGTAGGCTCTGTCATCGCAAGCTCTCCTTTGGTGAAAATGTTATCATTGTTCAAGTCGTTGTATGCGGGAGCGCTCTGCGTATACTTCCGGGGTAACGAGAGCCAGCTGATTCAGGAACTCGATCTGGAAGCTGCCGACTCCCTGTTGGCACGACCGATTGGCCGCAATTTCAGCGGCAACGCCATAGAAGGATATAGCTTCTGCAGCTGCTTCCAGCCAGGCGCCGCCGCTAGCTGCCAGGAAAGCGCCGACGACTGCACTGAGCAGGCATCCGGTGCCGGTAACCTTAGTCAGTACAGGGTGGCCGTTGCTGACTACGTAGGTGGTGCTGCCATCCGTGATAACATCCTCTTTACCGGTGATGATCACCACACAGTTCAGCTTCAGCGCAGCTTTTACAGCCAATGCCACCACATCACCGTCTCCGGTACCGGCATCCACACCTTTGATGTTCCAGCTCTCGCCTACCACATGGGCCACTTCAGCGACGTTGCCGCGCAGCGCGGTGATCTGCATTTGGTTGACCAGCCTATGGGTTACTTCGGTGCGGTAAGCAGTGGCTCCGGCACCTACGGGGTCAAGGACAACCGGCACATGATGACGGTTCGCTGCCAGTCCGGCAATTAGCATCGAATCAATGGCGTAGTCATTGAGTGTACCGATATTGAGCACTACTGCACCAGACATAGCGGCAATATCCGCGACTTCTTCATGTGCATCCGCCATAAAAGGCGAAGCCCCGAGTGCCAGCAGTCCGTTCGCACTGAAGTTCGCGACCACAATATTGGTAATGTTATGCACCAGCGGATTGCTGTCCCGCACTTTGGATAAGAAAGACATGAGTATTCCTCCTAAAAGTTTTGTCAGCCTTGCTTCTATGAACTCACTTCGTACAAAACTCGCTCCAGAAGCGTAGACTTAGTTATATGAGCATTTATGAATTCTCATTTACAAGTTAATAAAAGCCTCCGCGGTCTTCACCTTGCCATTCAGCAGCCCGTTATCACTCAGCCAGGTTTGTACCTTTTTCCATGATGCAGGGTCCTGATAGCCAAACGGCTCACTGCCGGCGTCCATTAGGGGCAGCAGCAGCTGCAGGCTTTTGGACTCGATGTCTTTGTCGAGTGGAGCCGTTGCATCCTCATGAGCCAGAAGGAGGTTAAGTGCCTCCTGCGGGTGATCCGCAACGAATTGCTGTCCTTTACGTGCTGCCTGGATAAACTTCTGGATATAGCCTTCAGAATTCTGCAGGCCCTGGTCGCTGGCGACCAAGACTAGCTCATAATAATCGGGGACGCCGTAATCGGTTGGATTCAGCGAAATGACCGGATGGCCTTCCTTTTCTAGAATCAACTGTTCATGGTTAATAAATCCGCCAATAATGCCATCGACACGCCCGGTTGTAATGGCTGGAATCAGGTCAAAACCCACATCGGTCAGGGTTACTGCTCCAGGATCTCCGCCATCGCTTTTGACCATGGTTTTCAGCATAGCTTCATAGAGAGGGATCGAGGAGTATCCGGCATTTTTGCCTGCCAGGTCCTTTGGGCTCTTGATCCCGCTGTCAGCCGGAACCATCAGATGATTAAGCGGATGTCTGACGATCGCAGCAACAGACTTCACCGGAATCTGCTCACCCCGTGCCATCAGCACCTGCGGCTGGTAACTTAGGGCCAGGTCAACTTTACCTGCGGCTACGAGCTTCAGGGCATCATTGCTGTCAGCGGGCATTTGGATATCCACAGTAAGCCCTTCGTCGGCAAAATAGCCGTTCTGCTGGGCGGCGTACAGGAAGGAGTGGACTGCGTTCGGGTACCAGTCGAGCATAATCGTCAGCTTGTGGGGCTGCCCGCCTTGATCCGCTGATGCAGAGCTGGCTGGAGACTTATCATTGCTGTTCCCACAGCCTGTCGCAGCAAGTCCCAGACACAGAAGCAGCAATAAGGGGAGCAAAGGGAGTTTCCTTTTTCTAAAGGGAGGTTCAGAAGGGATCAGTTTCATCGATGAATGCCTCTTTTCTGCAAAATAATTTTTTCGAGCAGCACAATAAATAGAAACAGAATGATTCCGAGTGCAGATAAAAGAAATACTGCGGCGAACATTTCCGCACTTTGCAGATTGCCCGCCATCCGCCGGCTGAAATAGCCGAGCCCCCGGCTACCGCCCAGCCATTCCCCAATCGTCGCGCCAATGACGCAGTAGACCATAGAGAGCTTGAGACCAGAGAACAAAGAGGGCAGTGCAGGCGGAATCTGGGTCTTTCGCAGAATTTGCCAGCGGGTCGCACCAAGTGTGAGCAGCAGTTCTTTGTACATAGCACCGCTTTTGCGCAGACCGTCAAAGGTCCCTACTACCACCGGGAAAAAGGCAGTAAGGAAAACCACCGCAACCTTGCTCCATAGGGTATAGCCAAACCACATAATAAAAATGGGTGACAGCGCGATCAGCGGAATGGTCTGACTGATCACCAGCAAGGGGTATAGCGCCTTTTCAACCGGAGTGAACATGTGCATTCCCGTACCCAGCAGCATGCCGCAGGCTGCTGACAGAACAAAGCCGAGCAAAACCTCCTGAAGTGTAGCGGGTAAATGCTCTCCGAAGAGCAGCTCTTTCTGCTCCATCAGAGCCGTCCATATAGCCGTTGGAGCCGGGAGAATGAATGCTGGAACAAGCTTCAGCCGTGCAGCGAACTCCCAGCCAGCTAGGGCAACCAGTACCAGCAAGGCAAAGGGGCCATATTCGCGCAGAAAGGTTCTGCTACTAGATACTCTCATGCAGCCTCCGCTCCAAATTCTCCCGCAAAGTAATAAACTTCGGTTCATAGTTCATCCGGTAGTGTCTGGGCCGCGGGATATCCACCGAGAATTCCTGTACACCGCCGCTGCCTCCAGACATCAAGTAAATCCGGTCACTGAGCAGCAGCGCTTCCTCCAGATCGTGGGTGATGAACAGAACCGTTTGCTTAAGGCTGCTCCACAATTCCAGGAGCCAGCGGTGCAGTTCACGCTTGGTTATGGCATCCAGTGCTCCAAAAGGCTCATCGAGCAGCATCAGCTCATTTCCAGCGGCAAGGGTACGGAGCATAGCGATCCGCTGACGCATCCCCCCGGACAGCTCCTGCGGGTAGAGCCGCTCTGTACCTTCAAGGCCAAACCGTTCGAGCATCTCACGAATATTCTTTACAGCATCTGCCTTGCTGCCTTTTCGCTTCAGCTCCCAAGGCAGCAGGCAGTTGTCCATCACGGTTCTCCAGGGCAACAGCAGATCCTGCTGCGGCATATAGGCGACCTGGCCCAGGCGCGACGATGGATCGTCAGAGATCATTCCGTGAACTTTGAGTTCGCCACCTGTATGCCGAAGCAGACCGGCGATGATTTTGAACAGGGTGCTTTTTCCGCAGCCGCTGGTACCGACAATAGAAATGAATTCGCCCCGGCGGACGTTCATCGAGAGCCTACTGAATACGGGCGTCTGCGGTGAAGTGCTGAAAGCATAGGACAGGTTAGTGATAGAGATCATACTCGTATGTATTAAGCCTCCTTTCATTGGCACGCATCTGCTTCCGGGACTGCGGAAGCACAATAAAGACCCATCCGTCTCCAGGGGAGGCAAATGGGTCTGAAAGGTTCAGGCAGTAGGCGTGAAGCGGCACTGCTGATCGATTCTGTTCCACTTCCCTCCGCTGGTATGATCCAGATCAGGTTCCAAGGGTCCGAAGCTTAAGGCTTCGTCTCAGTCATTAGACTCCCCTAGTGAAATAGCAGGTCAATATTATATTCGTAACTGCTAACTAATATAGCATATTCCAGAATGTTGTCAAAAGAAAGTGTGCTCAGGACCGCTGCAGTCCAGTTACGAATAGGGTTAGAATCCCTTCCAGGATATCCTTTTTGCCCGACCCGTGAAGTTTCTGCTGATAGAGATAGAGATCAGGGCTGAGGACCGCGATCAGAGAAGTTGCGGCAAAATGCGGATCAATAGCAATCAGCTTGCCGTCATCAGCAACCCTCCGCAGACGCTCGGCCATAACTGCATTCAGCCGCTGGAAAATCGGATGTTCAAACTGGGTAAGCTGTTTCTTACCCGTGAACTCAGACTTGATCATCTGCAGCAGCTCGGCATGCTGGTCTATGAAATCCACCACTTGTTCAATACTGCTCCGCAGTTCCTCAATGGAGCTGTCTGTTTCTAAAGTGGTTTGGAGCTCCTGCTCCAAACGGGTAAGAAAACGCTCTGAGCTGGTGGAGAGCAGGGCAGAGCAAATTTCACCTTTGTCCGTGAATCTGCGGTAGAGCGAGCCCTGGCCGATTCCTGCCTGCTTGGCAATGCCGTACATACTGACTCCTTCCAGACCGTTCTCAGTAAAAAGCGCTCGGGCGGCCTCAAGAATACGCTGGACATAAGGGTCCTGATTATTCCGGAAGGAGGATGGATTTGATGGTGGTATTGGGTTTGAGGATGGGTTGCTGCCTTGTTCTCTCGGGTTCATGACAGGCTCCTTTCAGAAATACAGTATATATTTACAGGAAATATGTGAACTCCATTGACATAGCGGACAATTGTCCGTAGACTGAAAAATGTAAATACGGACAGTTGTCCGTTCAGAGATATATTATATCGATTAAGCTGCGCTGAGGTCAATAAGTCCACCTGCGCGCAGTTCAATCCAGGAGGAGATAGAGAATGGAGCAATCGCTGAAACCGGAGGCCGATTTTCGCCTGTCAAGCATTCTGGTTCCGCTGCTGGCCATCATTGCCGGTGTATTCATGGTGGTGCTCGACAGTACGGCTATGAATGTGGCTTTGTCAACGCTGGTCAAGGATTTTAATACGGATCTAAATACATTGCAATGGATTGTGACCGGGTACATGCTGGCCCAGGCCTCGGTGATCCCGTTGTCCGGCTGGCTGTCTGACCGCTTTGGGGCCAAGACTGTTTTTCTGACTGCAGTTATCGTATTCACTATGGGTTCAATTCTCTGTGCAACACCAAGCCGTGCAGAATGGCTGATTGCGTTCCGTGTCCTGCAGGGTCTGGGCGGAGGTTGTGTGCTTCCTGTCGGGATGGCATATGTGTACAAACTGGCACCCAAGAGCAAGGTAGGCGTAGTCATGGGGATCATGGGTATTCCGGTGCTGTTCGCTCCGGCTATCGGTCCCGTGCTGTCCGGCTGGTTAGTGGAGTATCATTCCTGGCGCTGGATCTTCCTCATTAATATTCCCATTGGAATCATTTGTCTTCTGATTGGTTCCCGCAAGCTGCCTCAATCGGAACGCAGCCAGGTGCCGGGGATGGATAAGCTTGGGATCATTCTTGGGCCCCTTGCCTTTGCTTCTCTGTCTTACGGGGTGAGCCAGGGAGCGGACAGCTGGACTTCGGACAAAACACTGATCGGTTTATCCCTCGGTGCTGTGGCCTTAATCGCTTTTGTCATTGCTGAGTTTCGTTCGGAGACACCGCTCCTGGAACTGCGTATTCTTCGCTCGGTCGATTTCAGCACAGGGATTGTTGTACAATGGATTGCACAGTTCGGCTTGTACGGTGCGCTGTTCCTGCTCCCGCAGTTTCTTCAGCAGGCCCGCGGCTTCGGAGCATTTGATACGGGTCTTACCCTGCTGCCCCAGGCAATTGCCTCTGGCCTTATGATGCCCATTGCCGGGATTTTGTTCGACAAGATCGGAGTTCGCTGGCTGGTGGTCTGCGGACTCAGCCTGGTTTCGGGTGCGTTGTACCAGTATTCTCATGTGGATCTTACCACGCAGAGCAGGGACCTGATTCTGCCGCTGATCATGTGCGGTGCAGGCATGGGAATGATGGTGATGCCAATGAATACACATCTGCTCAACAAGGCGCCAAGTCATTTGGTTAACCGGGTCACTTCCTTGACCAATTCCATGCAGCAGGTAATCAATTCTCTGGCTGTTTCCACACTGGTAACTATCCTGACCTCAAGAGCGGCTGCGCGCGGGGCGGAAATGCAAGAGGCTGCCGCTGCAGCCGGCAAGAGCGCGGCAGAAGCTTCACCCGAAGCCTTGAAGCTGGCTACACAAACCGTTCTTGCCAAAGGGTTTGATGATACCTTTCACATTATGATTTTCGTTGCTCTGGGCGGTGCTATGCTGGGCTTACTTCTGCGGAGAGGGCGCAGAGTCGGGGAAGACGGCTCCAAGTCAAAGGTTCAGCCTGAAATGATGCATAGTTAGTTTCTGTAAATGCAGTCAAATAACATATGGGTTAGTGCAAATATCTCCGTTCAGCATTCAGGTGCTGCGGGGATTTTTTTATTGTAGAGGCGCTATAAAGACTGCGAAGCTGTTTCCACTTTTTGTACCTGATTTCTCTGGGGAATTTAATATGTTTTGGGGTAAGCTATCTCAATACCGGCAGGCTTAAGATAAGGAAAATAGCGGTTCAAACGCTTACATCATAATTCCGATGTTTATTATCGGAAAAACTATTGACTCCGCTGATGTGACGGTGTTACTATTCAACTTGCCGGTGAACAGCTGGTACATACAGAGAATGAGACGAGAGGGGTTATCGATTTATGAAAAAACTTAGTTTGACTATTCTATTGCTGCTTACAGTGGTACTGCTAGCAGCTTGTGGCAATAATAACAATAATGCCGGAGGCAAAAATTCAGCAGCCGAGTCTTCGGCAGCACCTACTGAAGGAGCTGCAGCAGCTGCGGAACAAAACAGCCTGGAGGCCATCAAAGCCAGCGGTAAGCTGCGTATTGGGACCGAGGGTACCTATGCACCATTTACCTTCCATGATGCTTCCGGCAAGCTAACCGGCTTTGACGTAGAGATCGCTGAAGAGGTGGCCAAGCGGCTGGGAGTAAAAGCAGAATTTTTCGAAACCCAGTGGGACGGCATTTTTGCCGGGATGGACGCGAAGCGCTTTGATGTTATCTTTAATGAAGTTTCCATTACCGACGAACGCAAGGTGAAGTACGATTTCTCGGACCCTTATATTGTCTCCAAAGCTGTGCTGATCGTTGGCGAGAAGAATGAAGATATCAAGACCTTCGCCGATCTGAAAGGTAAGAAAGCCGGCCAGTCTATGACCAGTAATCTGTCTGATATCGCCCGTAAGAACGGAGCGGAAATCGTGGCAACCGACGGTTTTAATCAAGCCATTGATCTGCTGACCTCAGGGCGCATTGATGCAACCGTGAATGACGGCCTATCCTATCTGGATCTGAAGAAGCAGAAGCCGGATGTGAAAATCAAGGTTGTTGACGAAATTGCAGAGGGCTCTCAGAGTGCGGCTGTCTTCCTGAAAGGCAACGATGAACTGGTAGCCGCTGTGAACGAAGCTCTGGCAGCTATGAAGAGTGACGGTTCATACCTGAAGATTTCCGAGAAGTATTTTGGCGCTGACGTTTCCAAATAATAACGGGTAGACGAGGGCGGCCGAGGCCGCCCATAGTCTAGAGAAGGATGTCTGAACTATGGATGACCGTAAAATACAAATTTTCCTGGATTCGATGCTGCCCCTGCTCAAAGCCGGGGTGGCTTTTACCATTCCGCTGGCTGTCGTTTCATTTATCTTGGGGCTTCTGCTGGCTGTATTGACCGCACTGATCCGCCTTTCGCCATGGACCTTGCCGAAGCTGATCGCCCGCTTTTACGTTTGGATAATCCGGGGCACACCTCTCCTGGTGCAACTGTTTATTATTTTTTACGGCTTGCCGGCGGTAGGCATCATACTTGATCCTTTTATTGCTGCTACGATAGGATTCACGCTCAGCGTGGGCGCTTATTCCTCCGAGATTGTGCGGGCCGCGATTCTGTCTATACATAAAGGCCAATGGGAAGCAGCATTCTCTGTCGGAATGACACGGGGACAGGCGCTGCGCAGAGTCATTCTCCCTCAGGCAGCGCGTGTTTCGGTTCCACCGTTGTCCAATTCTTTTATCAGCCTCGTTAAGGACACTTCACTTGCAGCGACAATCACTTATGTAGAGATTTTCAAAACAGCGCAGCAGATTACGGCAACCACCTATGAACCGCTGCTGTTATACTGTGAAGCGGCTCTGTTTTATCTGCTGTTTTGTTCCGTGCTATCCGTTCTGCAAAATCACCTGGAGAAGCGGCTCGACCGTTACTCGGCGAGATAAGGAGGAGTACCCGTGATTGAAATTCGTGACTTGCATAAATCGTTCGGCCCCCTCCAAGTGCTGAAGGGTGTAGACCTCACCGTTGAACATGGCAAAGTACTCGTTATAATAGGCCCTTCCGGATCTGGAAAAACAACCCTGCTGCGCTGCTTCAATCTGTTGGAACAGCCTGACCAGGGAAGCCTGGCACTGGCTGATCTGAAGCTGAATTTCACAACCGGCGGCAAAATCCCGCAGCGTTCGATACTTGCGCTCCGCCAGCGGACCGGAATGGTCTTTCAGTCCTATAATTTGTTCCCGCATATGACCGCATTGGGAAATGTGATGGAGGGTCAGGTTACCGTCCAGAAACGCCCGAAGGAGGAAGCCCGCAAGCGCGGCATCGAGCTGCTCGCCAAGGTTGGCCTTGCGGACAAGGTGGATGCCTACCCGCATCAATTATCGGGCGGACAGCAGCAGCGTGTCGCCATTGCGCGGGCGATGGCCGTGGAGCCTGAAGTACTGCTGTTCGATGAGCCCACCTCGGCACTCGATCCTGAGCTGGTAGGCGAGGTATTGAAGGTAATCAAGCAGCTTGCCGCCGAAGGCATGACGATGGTCATTGTTACCCATGAGATGAAATTCGCCGCAGATGTGGCGGATCAGATTATATTGATGGATGACGGTGTAATCCTGGAGCAGGGGACACCGGCTGAAGTGCTGGAGCATACAACGAATCCGCGCGCGCTGCAGTTCCTGAACCGGATTAGCGGAGAGGACATCTAATCTGGTTTTTAACAAAAAAGGCAGTCCGGAAGAACGTCCGGGACTGCCTTTTTACAAATATAAGGATTTATATGTTTCACACTATAAATCATCCTTCTATTTCTCGCTGAAACGGATACCTGAGGGGGTGTCCCATAAGCCATGAAATGGCTGGGACGCCCCTTGTTTTTAGAGTTGGATAGACGGTTGCGCTTGGTGAGGACGCTCCGCGAACGAAACGTTGTTCCAATCGCTGTGGTCTCCAGATTTTTTTCATTCCCCTTAGCGGTGAAAATCCGGAGACCAAGGCGAACGCTGCCGCTTTTCCACAATCATTCCGTTCTCTCCGCTGTTTAAGTGGGAACCGTATCTACAATCCTTCTAAAATCATAAAAAAAGAAACCTTTCTTTGGTAAAATGGAAGTGCGGCCAACCATTTTCAATCAAGGAGAGGTTTCTTTTGTACATTCAATATACCATGGACCAACTTTACTTGCCAATGGATATGGAAGAAGATATTCCCGAAAACCACCTCGTTCGTGTCGTAAATGCTGCTGTCAATCGATTAGACTGTCCAAAGAAAATAAAGTATTAGACTGAAAAATAAAGTGTTAGACTGGGAAAATAAAGTTGTAGACTGAGAAAACAAAGTATTAGACTAGCTGACTAACTCATGCAGAAAGTACATTGAAAGCCGCTTTTATCCGCGAAGAGAATCTTTGGTTGAAAGTCGATAAAGTGGAAAAACAAATAACTAATGATTCGCGTGTGGATTCACCTGTTTGGTCATATGATGGGAAATGGATTGCCTATACGAAAAAGGATGGAATATGGGTTTATGATACCCTGGGCATGAAAAGCTACCAGGTGTATCATGAGGGAGGCTCAAACTGTCAATGGGCACCAGATAAAAATGTTCTTGCCTTCCAAGACCGCAGCGTTCTGGATATTTCAGACATTCGTTTGGGAAAACCTAAAAGTTTTACGAATGTAGCCCTAGGTGTCAGTAGTTTCTCATGGATGCCAGATGGAAGTGGCTTTTTGGTTTCATCAAGTGCAAATCTACTCCCAAATGGATGGACAAACCCTATACTTTTTAAGGTTCCCTTAGGAAAGGACCTAAAAGTTGAAGACTTAACTAAAAATGTGCAACAATTTTTCACCATCCCTGGGAATTTGAAGAAAGGTAATATTGAAATATTGGCAATAGGTACGTCTAGTTTCGAATGGTCTGCTGATAAAAAATGGATTGCTTTTATTGTCCATCCAACTGCTTCATGGTCTATGGATAGCAATATGCTTTGCGTGTTATCTTCGGATGGAAAGAAGTTTGAACCTCTCGATGAGATGGCTTCGGGGTTTGCATTTAATTGGGCACCCAGCAGCAATTTATTGGGATACATTCAAGGTGGCGGTAGAATGATCTTTGGATTCAAGAACAAACATTTGAAAGTAAAAGAACTCCCTGCTTTGCAATCTCTTATTTTGACACCCGAAAATTTTGTTGATCTAAGTTTTACATGGCAGAGCGATAAGAATGTAATTGTTTCCAGGTCACCTGAAATAGAATGGTCAAATAAACCCTCCAAGAGGGCACTGCCGATTTTATTTAGAATTGATATTCAAAACAAAGATCAAAAGCAAATAAGTTTCCCACCTATCGGGTATGGTGATTTTAACCCTGAATTTCTGTATCTAAATCAAAAATTAACTTGGACACGATCGAATTGGGGTAATAATGATGTTTGGATTTCCGAGCCAGACGGAAAGTCGGCAAAAAAATGGATCGAAAACGTAGATTATCAACATTCAGTAAGTTGGTATGCTCCAATGGAGTGAATAGCATAATATTTAACCGTCGGGTAGTCTTGGCGGTTTTTATTTTAATTGGGCAGGGTTACTCCAAATGAACTGCAGATACCATTGCCGATCTATTTTGTTTCGAACAAGAGTAAAATTAAGATACTAAATATGGAGAAGGTCGAAATTCCTTGTGAAATAGAAATTGGTTTTTCATTATTTCCAAACGTACGATTTTTTTTGTTTCGTAATGTGACCCCTAATATAAAGTAAAAGGAATATATTGTTATAACAAAAATGTGGGGTCGTGTGGGAGTCAGACTTGTTGGCTGGCTCGAAATTGTACATTAAACTCTAACGGGGAACGTTAGCAATAAAATCCAGAAACATCAAGAAATCTGCAGACAACAGCGGCCGGAAGTCCAAATATTCTCTGGAGTCACGGCAATCCTAAAACATAAAAATCATTAGTTCAATCTATATAGCTGACATTTTATTGAGTTATAGTCTATTAACAATAAACCACACCTGCAATGAAATAGCCACACCGTGGTTCTAGTAATTTCGCTAATATAATACTATGATTACGATGACTGGGTTACCGATAGAGATTTATGTCGAGCGACACCTTATAAAGTGAGAAATGAATGGAGATGAAATCTATGATTAGAGTTGCGAAATTGGAGGATAGAAAAGATATATCCAAATTATTGATGCAATTAGGCTACCCGGACACCGAATTTTTTATTAAAGAGAACATGGAAAGGCTTCTTGCTGACCCCAATGAAGAATTGATGGTTTATGAAGCTGAAGGAAGGGTTACTGCCTGTATTTCCCTGCATTATATCCCACAATTGGGTATGAAAGGAGATATCGCATCAATTAGTTATTTTGTTGTGGACTCTTCTATTAGAAGTAAAGGAATTGGAAAGGAATTAGAGGAATTTGCCTCTGCCTCTTCCAGAAAAAGGGGATGTGACAGTATCCAAGTTCATTGTCATTCCAGAAGAATAGATGCTCATAAATTTTATGAGAGACAAGGTTTTAAGGAGGCTCCTAAGTACTTTTCAAAAATGTTAGACAAATGACAGACCACTTTTAGTAAATAAACAGCAAAGTTTTATTAGAGAGCTAAAGAGAGCGAGTGGTTCAGAGTACCCAAAAGCCGTTCAACTCCCTCGAAATGATTCAGTTTCCTCACTCAGACTCATGAATTCGCAGGATTTCATCCTGTAGTTAAAGTGAAGAAGAAGATGATGAAGGAGCCGGTGGCTGGGAGATGGAGAATTGGGCATGCGTAAATAAAGGGTGCATAAGGATTACCCATATTGTTCCATTATGCGCACGTCTCCACTTCGCCCTAGCGATTCTCACTCCCATGTCTCAACGGGTCATAGCCCTTTCATTCCTTCGTCACATCTAACTAAGGGGTGGAGGTCGGTCTTTCTAACGGAACGGGTCCGAGCCCTTTT